>NZ_JBYTAE010000077.1:0-32180 GCF_058787875.1 Hydrogenophaga sp. FW305-3-2-15-A-LB1
CCCCCGACCAGGCCCTGGCCGAGCATCCGAAGGACTACTCGGACCCGGAATTGAGGGTCTACACCGACGAGGAGGCCGAGGACATCTTCGACTCCGTGGTGCACTACATGCCCCTCATGCTGCCCGCCATGGGCGTGCTGCAGATCTTCATGCTGGCCTTCATCGCCGTCTACATGGCGTGATGAAGGCCAGCCGCGCGTTCAGTCGGCCGTGATCTTGCGGTCGCGAATGATCGCGCCGAAGCGCTGCGAGTCGTCCATGCCGCGCTTGCCGAATTCGGCGGGCGTGAGTGGCAGGGCTTCGCCACCCAGCGCGGTGATGCGTTCCTTCACGCTGGCGGTGGCCAGGATCTTGTTGACCTCGGTGTTGATGCGCGTGATCACGGCCGGCGGCGTGCCGGCCGGGGCGTAGAAGCCGAACACGGTGTCGGCGTCGAAGCCCTTGAGGCCGGCTTCGTCCAGCGTGGGCACGTCGGGGAACAGCGGTGAGCGCTTGAGGCTGCCCACGGCGAGCAGCTTGGTGCGCCCGGCCTTGGCGTGGGCCAGGCCGATGCCGGGGTCGAAGTAGTAGTCGATCTGCCCGCCCATCAGGTCGTTGAGCGCGGGCGCGGCGCCCCGGTAGGGCACGTGCACGGTGAACATGCCGGTCTGGGCCTTGAGCATCTCGCCCGCGAGGTGGGGCGAGCTGCCGTTGCCGGCCGAGCCGTAGCTCATGCGGCCGGGGTTGGCCTTGGCCATGGCCACCAGTTCCTGCACGTTCTTCACCTCCAGCGTGGGCCGCGCCATCAGGTAGACCAGCACGCGCGCCGCGGAAGCCACCGGGGTGAGGTCTTTCACCGGGTCGAAGCTCATGCGCGAGAGATGCGGGTTGACCGAGACCATGCCGCCCGAGCTCAGCAGCAGGGTGTAGCCGTCGGCGGGCGATTTCGCCACCGCCTCGCCCGCGATGTTGCCGTTGGCACCGGCCCGGTTCTCCACGATCACCGGCTGGCCCAGCGCGGTGGCCAGCGGCGTGGACACCAGGCGCGCGATCTGATCGGCCGCGCCACCGGGCGGGAAACCCACGATGACCTTGAGCGGCTTGTCCGGGAAGGCCTGCGCGAGCGCGCCCGTCACCGTGCCCAGGGTGAGCAGGGCGGTGGCGGCCGCGCGGCGCCAGGGCAGCGAAGACAGGGGGGTGGGGTGGTGCTTCATGCGGGTCTCCTTTGTTGTGAAAAACGGAAAGTCAGGGCGTCGAGGCCGGTTTGGCCTTGAGCCGGGGATTGTGCTGCCAGCGGATCGGCTGTGCCTTGACGGGGCGCGCGGGCGCGCCGTGTTGCCGCAGCGCCTGGTCCAGCGCCTTGCCGGCCTCGTCGCTCAGCGCGGCGTTGCGCGCGGCGGCCACGGCCTGGGCACGCTGGGTGGCGCTGGCCGGGTCGGCCAGCGCGGGCAGGGCGAGGTGGTCGATGATGTGCAGCAGGTTGTCCTTGCCGCGCTCGTTGGTGCTGCCGTAGCCCTTGATGAGGCGGCCGCACAGCGCCACCTCGTGCGCGAGCGGGGCGTGCATGGCGGCAAGCTGCACCACCGCATCCACCCAGCGGTCGATCAGCGCCTGCTCGGTGTGGAAGCGGCTGCCCAGCGGGCGCAGGCGCTTGCACGCGGCCAGCCCGCGCAGCGCGAGCATGCCCAGCACCGAGTGCGTGCCGATCTTCAGCGGCAGCGCCCAGGGCGCCTGGCCGGCGGCCACGCGCCGGCGGTCCCAGGCCAGCACGCGCTGCGCCAGGCCCTCGGGCAGCATCGCGGCGAACTCGGGCGCGCCGGGCTTGAAGTGGTCGTACACGCGCAGCAGGTCGTCCTGGCCGACCTTGGCCTCGCCGCGCACGCGCGCCTGGCGGCTCGCGCGGCTCTTGAGGTCGGCCACCAGCACGATGTCGTCGAACGCCATCCACAGCGCGACCCAGCGCGCCATCTCCACCGTGGTGCGGTGGCCGTGCAGGTTCTTCGGGTCGCCGAGCGTCTCGGCGGCCAGCACGCGGCGCAGGCGCTGGGCATAACGCTCGCCGTAGGCCGCGTTCTGGTACTCGCAGACGCGCGCATGGCCCAGGGCCATGATGCCGTGCGCCTCCAGCGGGAATTCGCGGCGCAGCGCCTCGGGCAGGGCGGCCTGCGGCGGCGCGGGCGCGGCGGCGCCTTCGGTCGCCAGCACCTGTTCCACGTAGGCGGCCTGGGTGCGCTGCGCGTTCACCGCGTCGAAGGCGAGCGCGAAGCCGCGCAGGCTGGCCTTGGCGCCGCCGCCGCTCTCGGCGATCACCGCCTCGTAGTCGCGCCGCGCGAAGGGCAGCAGGCCGCTGCCCGCGATCGCGCCCAGCATCACCGCGCTGACCACGGTGCCGGCCTGTTTGGTGAGCGCGGCCATGTCGAGCACGTGGCGCGCGAGGCTGTGCTTGTTCACCAGGGCCAGCAGTTCGGCGTTGTCGCGCCGGCCGTCGCCCATCACCATCTTCTCGCCCGTGGTCAGGGCGCGCGCGGACGAGCTGATCACCAGCGTGTGCGTGCTGGAGGCCAGGCCGTTGGTGATCTGGCGGCCGGTTTCGAGCAGCTCGGAGGACACCAGCGCGTCGAGCCGGCCGGGCAGGGGGTTGAGGCCGAACACCGGCCGGCGCCCGCCCAGGTCGGCCGTGGGCACCGGGAAGACCTCCAGGTAGTAGGTGGTGGCGCCGGTGCGCTGCGCCACGCCGGGGATGGAGGTGGCCTGCGCCGGGTAGCCCGCGTGGCGCGCGGTGTCCACCAGCCAGTCGGTGAGGATGCCGCCGCCCTCGCCACCGAGGGCGCAGAGCAGCAGGGAGATGGGTTGTTGGGACGTAGGCATGTTCAGGCCGGTTGGAGCAGACGCACGACGCTGCCGCGCAGGGAATGGATCAGGCGCTCGTGCCAGCGCGGGTTCTGGATCACCTCGGCGCGGTAGAAGGACGGGCACAGCGTGGCCGCGTGCGCGTTGGCGCCGCACAGGCCGCAGCCCACGCAACCGTCAATGACGGTGGCCACCGGGTCCACCTTGAGCGGGTCGGGGTTGTCCTTGAGCGTGAGCGTGGGGCAGCCCGAGAGGCGGATGCAGGCGTGGTCGCCGTTGCACACGTCCTCGTCCACGCCGTACTTCACGCGCACCACGCGCCGGCCCTTCTTGAGCAGGCTGGCGATCCAGGGCTTGATGCGGCGCTGGCGCTCCAGCTGGCATTCGCCCTCGGCCACGATCACCTTCAGGCCCTGGAACTCGGTGGTGAAGGCCTCGGTGAGCGTGGCGCGCACCGTGTCCACCTCGTAGGTGTGCACGGTGCGCATCCATTGCACGCCCAGGCCCTTGAGCGTGGTCTCGATGGTCTGGTTGGTGTGGGCCAGGCTTTGCAGCTTGTCGGCGGCGGCTTCCTTGGCCTCGTCGCCGGGGGTCGAGATGATGTCCTGCGTGCCGGTGGCCGAGGTGTAGCCGTTCTTGAAGATCAGCAGCACCGCGTCGTCGCCGTTGAACAGGGCCGACTGCACGCCGGTGAGCAGGCCGTTGTGCCAGAAGCCGCCGTCGCCCATGACGGAGAGCACGCGCCGCTTCATCACCGGCGACACGCCGGCGCGGCTGGCCAGGCTCATGCCGTAGCCCAGGATGGAGTGGCCGAACGAGAAGGGCTCGAAGGTGGCCAGCGCGTGGCAGCCGATGTCGCCTGCGATGTGCACCGGCCCCACGTCCTGCTGCGCGAGCTTGAGGGCCGAGAACACCGGCCGCTCGGGGCAGCCCACGCACATGCCGGGCGGGCGCGCGGGCAGCGGCGCCTGCAGCTGCTGCGCGGCTTCCTGGCGGCGCGTCTGGTTGCCCTGCAGCCAGGCGCGCGCGGCGTCGGTCACGGCCTGGGTGGCCGGGTCCTGCAGGTAGCGCCCGATGAAGTGCGCCAGGCCGTTGGCCATCACCTCGGCGGTGTACTCGCCCGCGTTGGGCAGCATGTCCTTGCCGTGCAGTGGCGTCTGGATGTCGCCGCGCCGCAGCAGGGTGGCGAGCTCCTGTTCGATGTACTCGGGCTGGCCCTCTTCCAGCATCAGCACCGCGCGCTTGCCGACGCAGAAGTCGGTGAGCTGCTGCGGCACCAGCGGGCAGGTGACGTTGAGCACCAGCATGGGGATGGCGCTGCGCCCGAAGGCATCGGCCAGGCCGAACTGCTGCAGCGCGCGGATCAGGGTGTTGTACAGGCCGCCCTGCACGATCAGGCCCAGGTCCTGGTGCGCGCCGTCGAAGTGCTCGTTCAGACCGTGCTCGACGATGTAGCGCCGCGCGGCCGGAATGCGCTCGTCGCTCTTGAGCTTCTCGTGGCGGAAGGTCACGGGCGGGTGGGCCAGGCGGTTGTAGTCGAAGCTCGCCGGCTCCTCGATCAGGTTGTGGCGCGAGAGCGCGGGCTTGACGTTGTCCTTGGCCGTGAAGCTGCCGCGCACGTGGCAGGCGCGGATGCGCAGCTCCATCAGCGCCGGCATGTTCGAGGCCTCGGATAGGCGGAAACCCTGCTCGACCATGTGCACCATGCGCTCCAGGTCGGGCCGCGGGTCCAGCAGCACCATGCTCGACTTGAGCGCGTAGGCGTGCGTGCGCTCCTGGATCACGCTGGCGCCTTCGCCGTAGTCCTCGCCCACCACCACCAGCACGCCGCCGGTGACGCCGGGCGAGGCCAGGTTGGAGAGCGCGTCGGCCGCCACGTTGGTGCCCACGATGGACTTCCAGGTGACCGCGCCGCGCAGCGGGTAGTGGATGGACGCGCCCAGCATGGCGGCGGCCGAGGCCTCGTTGGAGCAGGCTTCCACGTGCACGCCGAGCTCGTCCATGTAGGGCCTGGCCTGCACCATCACGTCGAGCAGGTGCGAGACCGGCGCGCCCTGGTAGCCGCCCACGTAGGCCACGCCCGACTGCAGCAGTGCCTTGGTGATGGCGAGGATGCCTTCGCCGTGGAAGGTCTGGCCGTCCCCCAGGCGCAGCGATTCGATTTCCTGGCTGAATGAAACTTCCACGGTGCGGGCTCTCCAGGGTCAGCGGAACAGGGTGTCGACGAAGGCGGCACCGATGCCGACCTTCTCGTAATGGGCGCGGCACAGGGCGATGTACTGGTGCACGTCGAAGTAGCCGTTCGACTCGCCCTGATCGTCCAGCCAGATCAGCGGGCCTTCGACGATGAAGAACACCTTCATCGGGTCTTTGTGCTCGTAGGCCACCAGCGTGTGGCCCTCGCCCGGGGTCTCGTAGACGAAGTCGCCCGCGGTCGCGGTCCATTCGTGCTCAAGATAACCCCATTTGCCGGAAATCGTATAGGCGAAAACCTGATGCGGGTGGTAGTGGCGGTTGACCAAGCCGGCCTTCCTGGCCATCAGGATGTCGCACCACTTGTTCTGGCTCGGCGAGATCCACAGCGGGCGCGAGGACACGGTCTCGGTGAAGGGCACGTAGAGGCGCTCGTCCTCGGTCGGTGCGTTGGGGATGTAGACCTCGGGCAGGGCGTCGGGCTGGAAGACCTTCTCGATCGGCTTGAGGTCTTTCCAGAATTCATGGGTGGCGAGTTCGGGCATGGTGTGGGGTCCTTTCGTTTTGCATGGGGTCAGATGTGCATGCCGCCGTCGGCCATGAACACGCCGCCGGTGGAGAAACTGCTGCCAGCCGAGGCCAGGAACACCACCATGCGCGCGATTTCCTCGGGCTGGGCGTGGCGGTGCAGCGGGATGGCCTCGTTGAGCATCTGCGTGGCGTCGCGCCCCACCACGTCGCTCAGGCGGCGCTCGATGTCGTTCTGGAAGCCGTTGGTCGTGGGGCCGGGCGCGATGGCGTTGACGCGGATGCCGCGCGGCGCCACTTCCTTGGCGGCCACGCGCATCAGGCCGATCAGCGCGTGCTTGGAGGTGGCGTAGGCGCTCACGCCGGGGTCGGCGGTGACGCCCATCACGCTGGAGGTGATCAGCACGCTGCCGCCATCGCGCATCAGCGGCAGGCCGTGCTTGAGCGCCAGGAAGGTGCCGCGCACGTTCACCGCCATCACGGTGTCGAACACGTCCTCGGGGTAGGCGGTGATGGGCACGATCTCGCCGTTGAGGCCGGCGTTGCAGAACAGGAAGTCGATGGCGCCCGCGCGCGCCACGGCCCGCGCCAGGTAGTCCTGCGTCTGGCGGCTGTCGCTCACGTCGGCGGCGCTGGTGCCCACGCGTTCGCCGTGGCCTTCGGCCGCGAGCGCCTGGCGCGCGGCCTCGAGCAAGGCGGGGTCGCGGTCCACCAGGTGCACCGAGGCGCCGCGCGCGAGCAGCTGGCGGGCGGCGGCCAGGCCGATGCTGCCGGCACCGCCGGTGAGCACGCAATGTTGTCCTTCGAAGTCCGACACGGGGGTCCTTTCTGTCCGGGGTTCGGGGGTTGTCATGGCATGGGTCCCCACCAGGCCTCGGCCGTGGGGGCGACCAGCGATTTGGGGATGCAGCCGTGGATGCCCTTGACACCGTCCACGAGCTGGGTGACCTCGAAGTCCACCACCAGGCTGGCCAGCGCGTAGGCCTCACCCGTGTCCACGCCCGCGAAGGCCTGCAGCACCTCGACCGCGCGCCGCACCGCGTCGGCGGCGGCGGTGTCGAGGTCTTCGTTGAGGCCCATCACGATGTAGTGGCTGGGCGTCTCGGCCATGGGCCAGGCGAGCGCGCGGCGGGGGTGCAGCACGAACTCCAGCCGGGTCGTCATGGAGGTTTCCAGCGCGGTCAGGTTGACCTCGCCGTTGCCCTGCGCGCCGTGGCCGTCGCCGGTGAAGAAGAGCGCGCCCGGCACCTGCACCGGCAGGTACAGGCGCGCGCCGGGCACCAGGTGCTTGAGGTCGATGTTGCCGCCGAAGCGCCCGGGCGGGATCGACGACACGCGCGAGGTGGGCGCCACCGCCAGGATGCCCATGAAGGGCCGCAGCGGGATGTCCAGGCCTTCTCGGAAGCGGGCGGTGCGGCGCGCCGGGTCGATCGGCAGCACCTGGGTGCGTGGTTCGGGCAACAGGTCGGGCAGGCTGCCAGCGCCGGGCCGCGTGAAGTTGACGCCGTAGTGCGGTGCGCGCGGCTCGACTTCGTGGATGCGCACCTCCAGCACGTCGCCCGGTTCGGCGCCTTCGATGTGAATGGGGCCGGTGAGCACGTGCGGGCCCACGCCCTTGGGCACAGTCTTCACGATGTCGCAGATGTCCCGAGCGGCGTCGGTGAGCTCGAGTCGGTGGCGCTCGAAGAAGGCCTCGGGCGCGTCGGGCGGCACGCACAGCGCGTTGACGGTGTCGATGTCCACCGTGGTGCCCGAGGCGATGCGCAGCACCGGCGGCACGTCGGGCGCGAGAAAGCCCCAGACCACGGTCTCGGGGCGCGAGCGCAGGTGCGGTGTGGCGCTCATGCGGTGGCTCCAGCGGCCGCGCCACCCAGGTAGGCGCGCTGCACGGCCGGGTCCTGCGCGAGGTCCTGCGCCGAACCCTGGCCGACGATGCGGCCGTTCTCCAGCAGGTAGCCCCGGTCGGCGATGCGCAGGCTGCGGCGCGCGTTCTGCTCCACCAGCAGCACGCTCACGCCCAGGGTGCGGATCTGCGCCAGCGCGCGGAACAGCTCGCCCGTCATGATGGGCGAGAGCCCGAGCGAGGGCTCGTCGAGCAGCAGCACGCGCGGCTGCGACATCAGCGCGCGGCCGATGGCCACCATCTGCTGTTCACCACCGCTCATGGTCTGCGCCATCTGGCCCATGCGCTGTTCCAGTTTGGGGAAGATGGACAGCACGCGCTGCAGCTGCTCCTTCTCGCCGGCGCGCGCGCGCTTCGCGTGGGCGCCAAGCTGCAGGTTTTCGCGCACGCTCAGCTCGCCGAAGATGCCGCGGCCCTCGGGCACCAGAGCGATGCCGGCTTCCACCACGGCGTGGGCGGGCAGCGTGAGCAGGTCCTGGCCGTCGAGCGCGATGCGGCTGCCCGGCAGGGAGGGGATGAGGCGCGCGATGCACTTGAGCAGGGTGGACTTGCCGGCGCCGTTGGCACCCAGCATCACCACCACCTCGCCCGCGCCGATGCGCAGGTCCACCCCCTGCAGCGCCACGTGGTGGCCGTAGCTCGCGCTGACCTGGCTGACTTCAAGCATCGTCGTCTCCCAGGTAGGCGCGCACCACGGCCGGTTCGGCCAGCGCGGCGGCCGGCGGGCCGTCGGCGATGCGGCTGCCCGCGTTCATGATCACGCAGCGGTCGCACAGCGCGCGGATCGCCTCCATCACGTGTTCGACCATCAGCATGGTGATGCCTTCCTCGCGCAGCGAGCGCAACAGGGCGATGCCGTCCACCAGCTCGGACGGGTTCAGCCCGGACAGCCATTCGTCCAGCAGCAGCAGGCGCGGTTGCAGCGCGAGCGCGCGCGCCAGCTCCAGCCGCTTCTGGTTGATGTAGGTGAGTTCGCTGGCGGTGGTGTGGGCGAAGTCCGCCATGCCCACGCGCTCCAGCAGCTTCAGGGCCTGCGCGCGCGAGGCGCGCTGCGGCAGGTTCTGCGTGCCGAAGGCCAGGCCGGCCTGCACGTTCTCCACGCAGTCCATCGAGCCCAGCACGCGCACCAGCTGGAAGGTGCGGGCCACGCCGGCGCGCGCCACGCGGAAGGCCGGCAATCCCGTCAGTTCCTGGCCGTGCAGGGTCACCGAGCCCGCCGTGGGCGGCAGCGCGCCCGAGATCAGGTTGATCACCGTGGTCTTGCCCGAGCCGTTGGGCCCGAGCAGGCCGACGATCTCGCCCTGGGCCACCGAGAAGTCCACGCCATTGACCGCGACCAGGCCGCCGAAGCGCTTGACCAGGCCGTTCACCTGCAACAGGGGGGTGCTCATGCCTTGCCTCCCTGCAGACGGTCCATCAGGCCCACGATGCCGCGCGGCGCGAGGTACACGATGACGAGGAAGGTGCAGCCCAGCAGGATGCTGAAGTAGTTCGGGAAGTTGGCCGAGAGGAACTCGAACAGCAGCACCAGCGGGATCACGCCGAGCACCGGGCCGTGCAGGCGCGCGGCGCCACCGAGCAGGGCCATGATCAGCACCTGGAACGAGACCACCGGGTTGAAGGCGATCGTCGGGTCGATGTAGGTCCAGCGCGGCGCCACGATGGCGCCGGCCAGGGCCATGAACATGGCGCTGATGCCGAACACCAGCAGCTTGGCGAAGGTGGTGTGCACGCCGCAGTGGCGCGCGACCATCTCGTCGTCGCCGATCATGCGCAGCGCCAGGCCCACGCGCGAGCGCTTCACCAGCCAGCCCGCGACGTAGACCAGCGCGGCCAGCGCGGTGAGCTGCCAGACGATGTGCTTCTGCTCGATGTCCAGGAACAGGTAGCGCCCGACCGAGCCCGAGTGGTTGGCCTCGTACCAGGTCACGACCTGGCGGATCAGCTCGGCCAGGCCGAAGGTGAAGATCACGAAGTACACGCCGCGCAGCCGCAGCGTGGCCAGGCCCACCAGCAGCGCCACCGCCAGCGCGGCGAGCGCGGCCGTGGCCAGCACCGCCGGCCAGGGCCAGGCCTCGCCGAACACCGCGGCCACGTACACGCCCAGGCCGAAGAAGGCCACCGTGGCCAGCGAGACATAACCCGTGGGCCCCGAGAACAGGGCCCAGGCCGTGGCCAGCACGGTGAAGATCAGCAGGTTGATCGCCATCGACATGGCGTAACCGCTGCCAAAGAAGGGCAGCAGCGCGCAGGCCGCCAGCCCCGCCACGCCGAGCGTGACGAACACGATGTCGCCGCGCTTCATGCCCCGGCCTTTCCGAACATGCCCGTGGGGCGGATGATGAGGACCAGCAGGAACAGGCCGAAGGTGACCGCGAGCGTGAGGCCGGGCGCCACGAAGGTGGCCACCAGGCTTTCGGTCAGGCCCAGCAGCAGGCCCGCCACCAGGCAGCCCATGAGGTTGCCCACGCCGCCCATGATCACGACGATGAGGGCTTTCATGGTGAAGACCACGCCCATGGACGCGTTGATGGTGAAGAACATGCTGACCAGCGTGCCGCTGGCGGCCACCAGGCCACCCCCCAGCGCGAACGCGAAGGCGGCGGCCTTGCGCACGTCGATCGCGACCAGCTGCGCCGAGGTGGGCGAGACCGCGACCGCGCGCAGGGCCGTGCCCCGGCGTGTGTGGTGCAGCACGAGGTAGAGGCCGACGCCGATCACCACCGCGAAGCCCAGGGCCAGCAGCCGGTTGGCCTTGAGCGGCGAGCCCAGCAGCGTGATCACCTGGCCCAGGTAGTCGTAGTTGTAGTAGTTGCCGCCGAAGATCACCAGCACGATGCCTTCGATGACGAACAGCAGGCCGAAGGTGGCCAGGATGCTGTCCACCTCCAGCGCTTCGCTGGTCTTGGCGCGCCGCACCAGCGGCGTGAGCAGCAGCTGGTAGAGCAGCCAGTTCAGGGCGAAGGCGGCCGGCGCGATCAGCAGCAGGCCCAGCAGCGGGCTCAGCGCGAAGGTGGTGAAGAGGGCGTAGGCGGCGAAGGCGGCGGCGATCAGCATCTGGCCGTAGGCCAGGTTCATGATACGAGCCACCCCGTATTGCAGCGTGAGGCCCATCGCGATCAGGGCGTACACGCCGCCCAGTGTGAGCCCGTTGAGCAGGGCGTCGATCAATGCCATGGAGCGTTACCGTGGGAGAAAGAAAAAAAGGCGAGCCGCCCGCCACGTCTGCGCGTGGTTCGGGCGGTGCCGTGCGGGCGGTGTGACGCGTTACTGTTTCCAGGCCGGCTTGGGCAGCGCGACCGGCTTGACGCCGATGGCATTGGCGGGCGAGACCGGCTGGAACTGGCCGTTCTGCCACTGGCCGACCGAGGAGGCCTCGCTCCAGATGCGGTTCTTCAGCGTGACCGGGCCGATCACGGTGTTGAAGCCGCCTTTGCCGATTTCGGCCGAGACGGCCTTGCGCTCGATGCTGTTGGCGCGCTCGATCGCCTGCTGCAGCACCTGCAGCGTGGCGTAGGTCACCGCGCTGCCGTTGTAGTCGGCTTCCTTCTTGAAGACTTCCAGGTGGCGGGCGCGGTAGGCCTTGGTCACCGGCAGTTCGGGGCTCACGCCGCCCAGGCCCAGCACGCCTTCGGCGTTGGCGCCGAAGCGGTCCTTGAAGACCGGGAACACGGTGCCGATGGCGGTGTAGAACAGCTTGGGGTTGAAGCCCACGGCGCGCGCCTGGTCGGTCAGCGCCAGCGTGTCGGGCGGGTAGCTGAAGGCCAGGAAGACCTCGGGGTCGCGGCGCTTGACTTCGTTCAGGATGGACTGCAGGTCCTGCGAGCCCAGCGGGTAGCTCTGGTCGTAGACGACGTTGAAGTTGCCCTTCTTCAGGCCGTCGCGCGCCGCCTTGGACAATTCCACGCCGAACTGGTCGGCCACGTTGACGATGGCCACGTCGCCCTTGATCTTGCCCTCGCTGCGCAGCCGCGTGAGCAGGTCGATGACGCCGTTGGCGTAGTCGGTGGAGGTGAGCGTGAAGAAGAAGGTGTTGGGCCAGCGTTCGCGCAGCTGCGGAATGCGGTCCGTGATCATGGTGGTGGTCAGGTGCGGGTAGCCGTGGCGGTCCAGGATGGGCGCGACCGCGAGGTTCATCGCCGTGCCCCAGGGCGGCAGGATGAAGTCGACCTTGTCCTGGTTGACCAGGCGCTCGACGGCGCGCACGCCTTCTTCGGAGCTGCTGCGGTCGTCGTACTCGACGAACTTGACCGGCACGCGCTTGCCGTTGATGAGCATGCCACCCGACTTTTCCAGGTCCTGCTGCCACAGCTGGTAGTTCGGCAGCACGGTGGTGCTGGCGCCGCCCGCGTAGGGACCGGTCTTGGAAATGGCGTAACCGATGCGGATCTCGGTGGGGTCTGCCGCGTGGGCGGGCAGGGCGGCCAGGGCGCACAGGCCGGCGGCCGCGGCCAGCCAGGTCAGGGTGGTCCTCTTGTTCATCTTGTCTCCGGTGGGTTTTGTTGTTGAGTCGCGGAGTTTCACGGTCTGTGACATATTCGGCAATAAGATCAAGGGGATATCGAATATCAATGCCATGCATATCAATGACATCGACCTGAACCTGCTGCGCCTGTTCGCGGCGATCTACCGCGCCGGCAGCGTGAGCCGCGCCGCCGAGCAGGTGGGCCTGACCCAGCCGGCCGCGAGCCACGGACTGGGCCGCCTGCGGCTGCTGCTGGAGGACGCGCTCTTCGTGCGCACGCCCGGCGGCGTGAAACCGACGCCGCGCGCCGAGCGCCTGGCGGGCGCGGTGCAGAACGCGCTGGCCATCGTCGAGCAGGCGATCAACGAGTCCACCGGCTTCGACCCGCAGCGTTCGCGCCGGCTGTTCCGCCTGCACATGAGCGACATCGGCGAGAACCGCTTCCTGCCCGAGCTCATGGTCAGCCTGCAACAGCTCGCGCCCGGTGTGCGCGTGGCCAGCCGCCCGGTGGCCCACGCGCAGCTGGCCGATGCGCTGGACACCGGGGTGATCGATTTCGCCTTCGGTTTCCTGCCGCTGGTGAAGGACACGCAGCGCACCGAGCTGCTGCGCGACCGCTATGTGGTGCTGATGCGCGCCGGCCATCCCATGCATGCACCCTTGAAGCGCCTGAAGGGGGCGGCGCAGCTCAAGGCCTTGCAGAAGCTGGAGTTCGTGGGTGTGCGTTCGCACGGCGACACGCTGCGCATCCTGGAGCAGACCGGCCTGCAGGACCGCCTGCGCCTGACCACCGAGCACTTCATGGTGCTGCCCTCGATCGTGAGCGCGACCGACCTCTGCGTGGTGATGCCGGGCAACATCGCGCGCGGCTTTGTCGCCTCGGGTGGTTGCGTGATGGTGCAGCCGCCGTTCGTGGACTGCAACTTCACCGTCTCATTGCACTGGAGCCACCGCTTCGAGAGCGACCCGGACAACCGCTGGTTCCGCGAACAGGTGGTGCGCCTGTTCTGCGAGCTCTGAGGCGCGCTCAGGCGGCGGGCTGGGCGGTGGTGCCGGTCAGGCTTTCGGGGCTGGGCGGCTTGTAGCCGGCCGACAGCGAGACACCGCCCGGCGGGGTCTGGCCGCTGCTGGTGTGCTCGCCCAGGCGGGTGATGGGCGCGGTGGTGCGGTAGAGCGCGCGCAGCGCCTCCACGCGTTCCTGCAGCGCCGGGTAGCTGTCCATGCGCTCGCTGTGGCGCTGCAGCACCTGGTGCGCGGACTCGATCAGCTTGGCGTTGCCGGTGCGTTCACCGGCTTCGAGCAGCTGTTGCACCGTGCCCTGCGGGTCGCCCTTGAGGCTCAGGGCCATGGCGTCCTGCGAGATGCGCAGCACCTGGCCGTGGGCGGCGCGGATGCGCTCGGCATGCCCCGCATCGCTGCCGGCCGCGCAGGCCAGCAGCTCGGTCATGGCGCGGCTGGTGCCGAAACGCAGCGCGAGCCGGTCCACCGCGCCTTCGGCGTCCTGCATGGGCAGGGAGCGCATCGCGAGCCGGCCCATCAGGGCGAGCAGGTTGCAGGCGGATTCGAAATCGAAGTCGGGCGTGAGCACGCTGTCGGTCAGGCGGCGCACGTCGTCGACGGCGCGCGTGGTGTTCTGCTGCTGCAGCGCGAGCAGGCTCTCGGCCATGGCCAGCAGGCGGTGTGGCCGCGCGGGCGCGTGGCTGCGGTCGCGCAGCCGGGTGAGCTGGTCCACCGTGCGCTGCAGGCCGCGCGCGTCGTTGTTGTCGAGCCGGGCGAAGGCCAGCAGCAACAGGGCCTGCGCGTCATACATCTTGGAGTCCAGGCCCAGGCGCGTGGCGCGGTCGAGCAGCTCCACGCCTTCGCTGCGCTCGCCGGTGTAGTAGGCCAGCATGCCGTGCTTGAGCAGGCGGCTGATGGACGAGGGCGTGAGGCGCGTTGCCATCTCGTAGGTGGTGAGCGCGCTCTGGAAGTTGCCCAGCTCGAACTGGGCGCGGCCCATCACGTCGTAGGCGTCCGCGTAGGCGTCGTCGTCGCGGATCAGGCTCTCCAGCGTGGTCACGGCCTTGGCCGGCTGGCCGTTTTCCAGTTGGGCCCGCGCCACGCCCAGGCGGGCCCAGGGCAGGGTCTTGGCCTCGATCACGGCCTGATACAGGGTCTGGGCCTCGTCCACGCGGCCGCCGCGCAGCATGAGCTCGGCGCCGATGCGCGCGGCGTACAGCCAGTAGGACTGGCGCGCTTCGAACCGGGTCTGGCACAGGTTGGCGGCGCGCTCGAAGTCCTGCGCGTCGATGGCGCTGAAGATGTCCTGCAGCGACTGCTTGCGCACACGCGCCTGCACGATGCGGTGGGCCAGGCGCGAGGCGGTGTGGGGTTTGAGCAGGTAGGCGTCCAGCGCCGACTCGGCGGCCTCGGCCACGCTGGCGTAGGAGGCCTCGGCCGTGAGCATCACGAACACGGTGTGAAAGGGCAGCAGCTGGTTGCGCCGCAGGTCGTCCAGCAGGTCCTGGCCGGAGCCGGACTCGCGCTCGAAACGCTGTTCGCAGATGACCACGTCGAAGCTCGCCATCTCGAGCTTGCGGCGCCCGTCGGTCAGGCGCGAGCACTGCACGACCGTGCCCACGCCCAGGTCGCGCAGCTGGGCGACGAGGATGGAGCGCGATTGCAGGTTGCCCTCGATCACGAGCGCATGGGCGTCGTGGAGCTGGTTGGGTGCGGAAGGCATGAGCGGACGCAAAAGGGGCAATGTCAGGATTCTGCCCAGCGCCACGCACCATGAGGGGGAGAAGAGGGTGGCGATTCCGGTGCTTTTCGGGCAGCAGACGAACGGTCGCCGCCCCAGCCTGGGGCGGGTCAGACGCGCCAGATGCGCGGCGGCACCGCCGACAGGCCCCAGGCCTCGGTGCGCAGCCCGCCCCAGACGCGCTGGAACAGCGCCATCAAGGGCTCCACCAGCGGCGCCACCGCGCGCAGCACCAGCATCTGCGGATTGGGGCAGGTGGCGCCGGCCTGCACGCCCTGGAGGTCACCGTCCAGGTGCGCGCGCACGGTCTCCAGCAGGTGCTCGCGCCGCTCGCGCGCGAGCGGGCTGCCGCAGGCCAGCCACAGCGTGCCCAGGCAGCGCTGGCCGGCCAGGCCCAGGGGCGATTCGAGCAGGCGGGTGTCGGCCGCGTCGATGTGCGAACGCTCCAGCCACAGGCCCGGGATCTCCAGGTGCTGGGTGAGGTGGCCGCGATCGAAGGGCTGGCCGGCGGTGGGCAGGCCGAGGGCGCACACGTCCCAGCCGATCAGCTCGGCGCCTTCGGCGAGTGTGGCGCGCAGGGTGTTGTGCGCCAGGCAGCCCGGGTAGGCGATGGCTTCGAGCGGCAGCCATTCGAGCCGCGCGCCGGCCTCCAGCGCGAGCGTGACCTGCTGCGTGGCGGCCGGGCCGTCCGAGCGGTAGAAGCGCGTGGCACCTGGCGTGGAGAGCAGGCCGTGCGCCTGGGCGCCCGCGCGCACGCGCAGGTCCAGCACGTCGCCGCCCACCAGCCCGCCGGGCGGGTGCACCACCACGTTGTGGCAGATGCCCTCGCCTTCGGGGTACAGGCTCTTGAGGATGCGCAGCGGCCCGGTGTGGGCGTGCTGCAGCACGGTGCGCTGGGCGTCGTCGCGGCGGTAGTTCAGGTCGAGTTGGGCGTGCCAGGGCATGCGGGGAGTTTACGGGGCGCTCCGGTGCGCTCAGGTTTTCCAGAAGCCCTGGTGCGGCTCGCTCGCCTCGTCCAGCAGCGCGGGGCCGATGCACTCGATGCGGTGCGGCGAGGCCGCGAACACATCGCGGCACGACAGCTCGGCATCGCGCTGCTCGGCGCGCTCGCCGCGGAACACGCGCAGGCTCACCGCGTCGATGCCGAACACCACGCGCCCGATGTTGCTCCAGAAGATCGCGCCCGCGCACATCACGCAGGGTTCCGCCGAGGAATAGAGCGTGGCGCGCGAGAGCGTCTCGCGGTCCACCACCGGGCTGAGCTGGCGCACCGCGTTGGTCTCGGCGTGGCCGGTGCAGTCGCCGGTCTCGCCGGTGTTGCACCAGGCCTCGGCGAGCACGCGGCCGTCGTCGGCGATCACCACCGCGCCGAAAGGGCGGTTGCCCCGCTCGCGCGCCACGCGCGCCCAGCCGATGGCCTGGCGCAGGTAGGCGCCGTCGCGCTCGTTCAGGGTGGCCGTCGTCATGCCTTGAGCACCCGGTCGCCGGCGGCCGGCAGCATGGCGCGGTTGAACACGCCTTCCACGCTCGGGCGGGCCTTGAGGCCGAACACGTCGACGACCTCGTCCACCTGTTGTTCCAGCGTGCGCTTGAAGACATCGCCCAGGCCGTGGCTGCGCGTGTCGGCCGCGGCGATGTAGCGCTGCGTGATGCGCCAGCGCTCGAGTTCGACGGCTTCGTTGAGGATGGGCTCGCGCAGCTTGGTGGCGGCGATCGCGGCGACCGGATCGGCCATGCTCTCCTGGATGGCGCGGTTGGTGGCGCGCAGGAAGCCGGCCACGGCGGCGGGGTTCTGCGTGATCATGGCGTTGCTCGCGAGGATGGCGTTGCCGTACAGGTTCACGCCGGCGCTGGTGTATTCGAGGATGGAGAGTTCGTCGAGCTTCATGCGCGCGAACAGCGAGACGGCGGAGTCGTGGAAGTAGGTGGCGCCGTCCACGTCGCCGCGCACGACGACGTTGTCGCGCGAGGCGAAGTCGGTGGTGGACCACTGGAAGAGGTCGTTCTTCACGCGCAGCCTGCGCGCCACCATGGGCCAGGCGCGGCGCGTGGACTCGACGGCGGCGGCCGCGATCTTCTTGCCTTCGAGGCTGCGGAAGTCGGTGGTGATGCCCCGGTCCTTGCGGCCAATGATCGCGAACGGTGCGCGGTTGTAGTACTGGTACACGGCCTGCACCAAAGGCGTGCCGCTCTGGGTCGCCTGGAACTCGATCAGCGAGCTGATGTCGCCCAGGCCCATCTGGTAGACGCCACTGGCGATGCGCGTGATGGAGGCGACCGAGCCGGAGCCCACGTCGATGCTCACGTCCAGGCCTTCGTCCCTGTAGTAGCCCTTGCTCTGGGCGAGGAAGAAGGGCGAGGTCTGGCCGGTGATGCGGAAGTCCAGCGTGAACTTGACGGGCGTGAGCTTGGGTGAGGCCTGGCCCCAGACGGTGGGGGCGGCGAGGGCCGAGACGGCGGCGGCGGAAGAGGAAGCGAGGAAGTGACGGCGTTGCATGGCAAGGCTCCGGACGGTGGGCTTGTTCCACTCCCGCAGGCCATGTGAGTGGCCACGGGAGACGTACAAGAGCAATTTCCGGGCGGGCGGTGTGGGGGCACCATCTGCTGAACGCTTCTACTCTGCGAGGTGCGGGTATGCACGAGGCATGCCAACCCGATGTGGCCTGCCTTTTGCTAGCATGCAGGGCCAGAGTAGAAGCGTTCAACCCCGTGCAATGCGTTGCGATGCGGGGCGGGAAATTGCTCTTGAGACCCCACCCTCAAGCCATTTCTTTCAGGAGCGCCTTCACCATGCTGGTCACCCAACAACCCGTCTTCCGCCGTTACTGGCACGCCGTCATGCCGCTGTCGATGCTGGCCGACGGCCCCAAGCCCTTTACCCTGCTGGGCGAACACATCGTTCTGTTTCTCGACGAACACGGCGAGCCGGCCGCGCTCAAGGACCGTTGCTGCCACCGCACCGCGAAGCTGAGCAAGGGCTGGTGCAAGAACGGCAACCTCCAGTGCGGTTACCACGGCTGGGTCTACAACCGGCACGGCCGCGTGATCAACATTCCGCAGTACCCGCCGGAGCGCGAGATTCCCAAGGACTACGGCACGACGGCCTACCACTGCACGGCGCGCCATGGCTATGCGTGGGTGGCGCTGGAGGATCCGGTGGCGGAGATTCCCGCGATTCCGGAGTTCGAGGCGGAGGGCTGGCGCACGATCTTCCAGTTCTACGAGACCTGGCACACGAGCCCGGTGCGCGCGCTGGAGAATTCGTTCGACAACTCGCACTTCAGTTTCGTGCACCGCGCGACTTTCGGTGTGGCGGCGTCGCCGGCGCCGAGCAAGTACGAGCTGGTGGAGAACGAGGCCGGGTTTTATGCCGAGACGGTGATCGACGCGGTGAACCCGGAGAAATTCCAGCGCATCAGCGGGGTGAAGGAGGCGATCACGCAGCGGCACATGCGCAACGCCTACTACCAGCCGTTTTCGCGGCGGCTGGACATCGAGTACCCGAGTGGGGTGCGCCACGTGATCATCAATGCGTTCACGCCGATCGACGATGGGCGCATGCAGTTGTGCCAATGGCTGTTTCGCAACGACACGGAGGCGGATTGTCCGGCGCAGATGCTGATCGACTTCGACGATGAGATCACGCGGGAGGACAAGGACATTCTCGAGTCCACCGACCCGGACGCGGTGGTGGATCTGCGGCGGCGTGGGGTGGAGTTTTCAATGGACTCCGATCGGCCCGGGATTCTGATTCGCCGGCGGTTGATGGCCCTGCTTTCCTCTGCTGGGGAGGTGGAGGTGCATCGGTAGTCTTTCTCGCTGCTGCCTCGCGGGCCTCGTGAGCGGGCGGCGCTCTGCTCCGCGGGTGTCCCGCGGCGGCTGGTGCCGCCTCCTCCTTTACCCCGCTGCGCAGAACGCCGCCCGCTCACGAGGCCGACGTGACGTTGGCGCGAAAACAGACCGAACGCCCTTAGGCCATCGGCGAGGGGGGAATGGCGCAGCGGAGTAAAGGAGGAGGGCGGCGCAGCCGACCCGGGGGACATCCGCGGAGCCATTCCCCTCTCGCCGATGGCCGCCGTCGGCCGGAGAAAAACTCAGCGAGACGCCCAGAACCCCAGATGGGGCTCCAGCATCTCGGCCTCCAGCGAGGGCACAGGCCCGATGACCTCGATGACCTTCTGCCCCCGCGCAAGAACCTCCCGGCAGGGCAGCGACAGAGTGGGGTTCTCCTCGTGGCTGCCCGTCAACGCCAACAAGGCCTCCTCGCTCGCGCCATAGACCACGCGCCCGATGTTGGCCCAATACAGCGTGCCCGTGCACATGGCACAAGGCTCGAACGTCGTCACCAGCGTGCAGCGCGCCAGGTACTCGCCGGGATAGTTGTCGGCCGCCACGCGGGCCAGCGTCGACTCCGCGTGGTTCACCGTGTCGATGTTGCCCTGCTCGGCCAACACCGTCTCCCCATCCGGCGCCACCAGCAAGGCCCCGAACGGATGCCGGCCCATGCCCGCCGCACGCCGTGCCACCCCGTTGGCGCGGCGCAGGTGCTTCGCCACCTGTTCCGGACTCATGCGCTCTGCGAGCCGCGGTGCGCCCAACCCGTGGTGTGCTTCTCGATGAAACTGAACAGCTCGTACATGGCCATCGCCATCACGCCCACCACCAGCAGACCGCTGAAGGCCAGACCCATCTGCATCGACGAACCCGCCGAGATCAGCAGATAACCAATGCCCTCGTTCGACGCCGTCATCTCCGACACCGTCGTGCCCACGAAGGCCAGCGTGATCGCCACCTTCAGCGAACCGAAGAAATACGGCATCGAGCGCGGCAGGCCCACCTTGGTCAACACGTCCCAGCGCTTGGCGCCCAGCACGCGCAACACGTCCTCCAGCTCAGGCTCCAGCGTGGCCAGGCCGGTGGCGATGTTCACCATGATGGGGAAGAACGAGATCAGGAAGGCCGTGAGAATCGCCGGGCCCACGCCGATGCCGAACCACACCACCAGGATCGGCACGAAGGCCGCCTTGGGCAGGGCGTTGAACGCCGTCATCAGCGGATAGACCGCCGCATACGCCAGGCGCGAGCTGCCGATGAGGAAGCCCAGCAGCACACCGACCACGATGGCGATGCCGAACCCGGCCATGGTCACCCAGTAGGTGCGCCAGGCGTGGCCCAGGATGGTGACCTTGTGCTCCAGCGTCTGCTCCCAGATGCGTGAAGGGCTCGGAAAGATGAATTCCGAGACGCCGAAACCCCGGGTGATGATTTCCCAGAGGATGACGATGGCCAGCAGCAGCAGGAACGGCGACCATCGTTCCAGGTGTTTTTGTTGCATGTTCTTTGACTCCCGCTTCCTTATTGGTTGATGACGGTGCCGGCCTTGCGCATGGCGCCAATGTGGCCGCGCAGCTCGAGCACGATGTCGGAGAACTCCTTGGTGTAGGTCACCTCCAGGTCGCGCGTGCGCGGGATCGGGATCTCACGCTGCACCACGAAGCGGCCCGGGCTGCGGCTCATGCAGTACACCGTGTCGGCCAGGAAGACCGATTCGCGCAGGTCGTGCGTGACCAGGATCACGTTGAAACGCTGCGCCTCCCACAGGTCGCGCAGCGTGCACCAGAGTTCCTCGCGGGTGAAGGCGTCGAGCGCGCCGAAGGGCTCGTCGAGCAGCAGCATCTTGGGCTCGTGGATCAGCGCGCGGCAGATGCTGGCGCGCTGCTGCATGCCGCCCGAGAGCTCCCAGGGAAACTTCTTCTCCATGCCGCCCAGGCCCACGCTGGCCAGCAGCTTCTTCGCGCGTTCCTCGTATTCCTTGCGCCGGTCCTTGAACTGGCTGCGGTAGGGCTCGACGATTTCGAGCGGCAGCAGCACGTTGTCCAGCGTGGTGCGCCAGGGCAGCAGCGAGGGCGCCTGGAAGGCCATGCCCGAGATCTTCAGCGGGCCGGTGACGGGTTGGCCGTCGATGCGGATCTTGCCCATGCTGGGCATCTTCAACCCGGTGGTGAGCTTCATGAAGGTGGACTTGCCACAACCCGAGGGGCCGACGATGGCGATGAACTCGCCGCGTTTGACCTTGAGGTTGATGTCTTCCACCGCGAAGACGTTCTGGGCCAGCAGGTCTTCGTTGTAGGCCAGCCAGACCTGGTCGAAATCGACGAAGGGCTGGTCGCTGGAGGGGTCTTGCATGGGGTCGTCTTCCTGAAAAAAAGGCCAGCCGCCGTGGGGTGGCTGGCCGGGGCCGCGGGCTGGCGGCCGGTGGCCGTTCTTACTTCTTGGCGGGGGGCAGCACGTTGAGTTCGGCGGCCGAGGGCAGCATGGAGCCGTTCCAGATCGTGGCCGGGTCGATGCGGGTCTTGGTGCCGTAGGCGTCCGACACCTGGGAGGCCATCAGCGAGAGGCGGCCGGGGTTGACCTGGCCGAAGCCTTCCTTGCGCGCGTCGGGGCTGGCGACCACGGAGTCGATGGCCAGCACCAGGCGGCGGGTTTCCAGCGGCACGTTGATGATGCCGTCGCGCGCCTTCACGGTATCGATGCTGGCGGCCGGGTTGGCCATGACTTCCTTGGCGCCCTTGGCGAAGGCGGTCAGGAAGGCTTTCACGGCAGCCGGGTTCTCCTTGATGATCTTGGGCGAGGCAATGATCACGTTGCCATACAGCTTCACGCCGTGGTCGGCGAAGGGCATGATGACCACGTCCTCGGTCTTCACGCCGCGCGCCTCGAGGTTGAGCAGCGATGTGAACGAGAAGCCCGTGATGGCGTCGATGTCGCCGCGCACCAGCATGGTTTCGCGCAGCGGCGGGTCCATCGAAGTCCAGTTCGCGTTGGAGAGGTTGTTGGCCTTCTGGAAGATCGGGTAGGCCTTGCGGCCGGCGTCGAACACCGGGGCGCCAAGTTTCTTGCCGTTGAGGTCGGCGGGCTTGGTGATGCCGCTCTTCTTGAGCGCGAGCACTGCGGCCGGCGTGTTGTTGTAGACCATCATCACGGCCACCGGCTTGTTCGGCGCTTCCGGGTTGTTGGCGTGGAATTCCATCAGCGCGGCCAGGTCGGCGAAGCCCAGGTCGTAGCTGCCCGAGGCCACGCGGGTGACGGTGCCGCCCGAGCCGTTGCCGGAGTCGATCGTCACGTCCAGGCCGGCGGCCTTGAAGTAGCCCTTGGCGGCGGGTTGCAGGAACAGCGCGGCAGGACCCTCGAAACGCCAGTCGAGCTGGAACTTGATCGGCGTCTGCGCGTGGGCGCTGCTGCCGAAGGCGGCGGCCGCGGCCAGGGCAGCGGTGATCTTGATGAGGTGGCGCTTGTTCATGGGTTCTCCTGTGATGGGCGGGGTTGCAGGGGGTGCTCAGCTGTCACCCGGGCATGCCTTGTCATCAGCAATAAAGGTGCCAGCAAAGCTTGGGCGGCAAAAAGGCGCCGGGGCGCCTTTTGAGCACAGAATTTGTATACAGATTCTTGTTCGAGACGTTCGGTGCGTCATCGAGACTAACCCTGAATGGTGCGCACCACATCGGGGCTTGCACCATGTCCGGGCGCGGTGCGCGCATGAAAAAGGCCCCCGAAGGGGCCTTGTCGAAAGGGCGCGGGCGAAGCGCTCAGTGCGCCTCGGCGTGTTTGGCCGCTTCGATGGCGGCGCTGGTGTCGCCCCGGCTGCCATTGAAGTACAGGTTGAGCGCGACCGCGCTGATGGAGGCCAGCAGGATGCCGGACTCGATCAGGGGGTGGATGGCGTGCGGCATCCACATCTTGAAGTTGGGTGCGACCAGCGGGATCATGCCGAAGCCGATCGAGACAGCCACGATGAAGAGGTTGTTGCGGTTGCCCTTGTAGTCCACGCCGGCCAGGATGCGGATGCCGGTGGCGGCCACCATGCCGAACATCACCAGGCCCGCGCCACCCAGCACGAAGGTGGGCAGGGACTCGACCAGCGCCGCCATCTTGGGCAGCAGGCCCAGCACGATGAGGATGACGCCGCCGGCCACGCAGACGAAGCGGCTCTTGACGCCGGTGACGCCGACCAGGCCCACGTTCTGCGAGAAGCTGGTGTAGGGGAAGGTGTTGAAGATGCCGCCGATGAGCGTGCCCAGGCCATCGGTGCGCAGGCCCGCGGTCAGGGCCTTCTGGTCGATCTTGCGGTCGGTCATGTCGCCCAGCGCGAGGAACATGCCGGTGGATTCGATCATCACCACGATCATGACCAGGCTCATGGTCAGGATGAGGATGGGGTCGAAGATGGGCATGGCAATCTCGAACGGCAGCACCACATCGAACCAGTTGGCGTGTTTGACTTTCTCGAAGGTCATGAGGCCGGTGGCGGCGGCGACCACGGCGCCGACGACGATGCCCAGCAGCACCGAGATGTTGGCGATGAAGCCGCGCGCGTATTTGGCGATGAGCAGGATGGCGGCCAGCACGATGGCGGCGATGGCGATGTGGGCGGGCTGTGCGTAGGCGGGGTTGGGCACGCTGCTGGCGATGGACAGGCCTTTGGGCATGTCGGGCACCAGGCCTTTGGCGGTGGCCTCGTTCACGGTGTGCAGCCAGGTGATGTGCTCGGTGTTGGGGACGAAAGGGCTGGTGGCGCCGACGGGGTTGCCGAAGATCCAGTTGATGCCCACGCGCATGAGGCTGATGCCGATGACCGCGATGATGGTGCCGGTGACCACGGGTGGGAAGAAGCGCAGCATGCGGCTGACGATGGGCGCGATGAGGATGGAGACGATGCCCGCGCCGATGATGGAGCCGAAGATGAGGCCCGCGCCCTGGATGCCGGGGTTGGTGTTGGCCATGGCGACCATGGGGGCGACGGAGGCGAAGGTGACGCCCATCATCACGGGCAGCTTGATGCCGAACCATTGGGTGGCGCCCAGGGCCTGGATCAGCGTGACGAGGCCGCAGCAGAAGAGGTCGGCGGAGATGAGCATGGCCACCTGTTCGGGGCTGAGCTTGAGCGCGCGGCCCACGATGAGGGGGACCGCGACGGCACCGGCGTACATCACGAGCACGTGTTGCAGGCCGAGCGCGGTGAGTTTGCCGGGGGGCAGGACTTCATCAACCGGGTGGACGGAGGTGGACATGGGGGTCTCCTTGAGGGGCGTGGTTCGGCTTCAATGCATGCAAAACTGTATACAGATTATGTGTACTGTCGAATTGGGCTCGGCCTAGGGGAAACCCGGTTTCGGACCGGCGGCTGGCTTGTTTCACGGGTGATTCGCTTTCCTGTGGCACCGGTCGCCGGCACCGAGGGGGCGTGGCTCCGCGACTGTCCCCCGGACCGGCTGCGCCGGTCCTCCTCCTTTACGTCGCTGCGCCACACCCCCTCGTCACCAACGACCTCCAGGCGCTCGCGATTGAAAGACCGAGGGTGGGTGTGCCTACATCACTTCGGCCCAGGGATGCCCGGCGCTCTGCGCAGCGGGGTAAAGGAGGAGCCCCGGCGAAGCCGGGGCGGGGGACACCCGCGGAGCAGAGTGCCGGGCGTCCCTGGGCCCGCGAGGTGCAGGCGAAAAAAAGGGGCGCCCGAGGCGCCCCTTCCCAAACACAAGCGAGAAGACTCAGTTCTTCACCACACCGCAGGCCGCCGCCAGCGCCGTCATGTTGAGCACCCGCCGCACCGTGGCCGCCGGCGTGAGGATGTGCACCGTGCCGGCCGCGCCCATGAGGATGGGGCCGACGGTGACGCCGCCGCTGGTGGTCGTCTTCATCACGTTGTAGAGGATGTTGGCCGCATCCAGGTTCGGGCAGATCAGCAGATTCGCCGAACCCGTCAGCGTGGTCTCGGCCAGGTAGGCGGCGCGGATCTCGGGCTGCAGCGCGGCATCACCGTGCAGCTCGCCGTCGCACTCGATCTCGGGGTGCGCCGCCACGAACAGGTCGCGCGCATCGGCCATCTTGCGAGCGGAAGCGCGCTTGCTCGACCCATAGCTGGAGTGCGACAGGAAAGCCACCTTGGGCGGCAGCCCGAAACGCTGCACTTCCTGCGCCGCCATCCACGCGATCTCGGCCAGCTCCTCGGCCGACGGCGTTTCGTTGACGTACGTGTCGGCGATGAACACCGGCCCCCGGTTCGTCATGAGCGCGTTGACCGAGGCGTACAGGCCCGCGCCCTGGCGGCGGCCCAGCACGTTGTCGATGCGCTCCAGGTGCGTCATGAAGCCGCCGACCAGGCCGCAGATGAGCGCATCCGCATCCCCCAGCGACAGCATCAGCGAACCGATGATGGTGTTGGACCGGCGCACGGCGGCCTTGGCCACCTCGGGTGTCGCGCCGTGGCGGCCCATGATCTGGTGGTAGTGCTCCCAGTACTGGCGGAAGCGCGGATCGTCTTCCGGGTTGACGTTCTGCACGTCCTGCCCGAGCTTCATGCGCAGGCCGGCCTTGGCGATGCGCGCCTCGATCACCGCCGGGCGCCCGATCAGGATCGGCAGCGCGAGCTGGTCGTCGATCGCCATCTGCGCCGCGCGCAGCGCGCGCTCGTCCTCACCGTCGGCATACGCCACGCGCTGCTTCTTCGGCAAGGCCTTGGCCGCGTTGAAGATCGGCTGCATCAGGATGCCGGTCTGGTACACGAAACGGCCCAGCTGCTGGCGGTAGGCGTCCATGTCGGTGATGGGCCGCGTGGCCACGCCGGAATCGGCGGCGGCTTGCGCCACGGCCGGCGCGATGCGCAGGATCAGGCGCGAATCGAACGGCTTGGGGATGATGTAGTCAGGGCCGAAGCTCAGGTCCTGGCCGGCGTAGGCGTTGGCCACTTCCTCGCTGGTCTCGCTCTTCACCAGCTCGGCGATCTGGCGCACGCAGGCCAGCTTCATCTCTTCGGTGATGCGCGTGGCGCCGCAGTCGAGCGCGCCGCGGAAGATGTACGGGAAGCACAGGACGTTGTTGACCTGGTTCGGGTAGTCGCTGCGGCCGGTGGCGATGATGCAGTCCGGCCGCACGGCCTTGGCCAGCTCGGGCCGGATCTCCGGCTCGGGGTTGGCCAGGGCGAGCACGATCGGCTTGGGGCCCATGGTCTTCATCATTTCGGCCGTGAGCACGCCCGGGGCCGAGCAGCCCAGGAAGACGTCGGCGCCATCGACCGCGTCGGCCAGCGTGCGCTTGTCGGTCTTCTGCGCGTAGCGCGCTTTCGATTCGTCGTAGCCACCGGGCCGGCCTTCGTAGACCACGCCCTTGGAGTCGCAGACGAAGATGTTGTCGCGCGCCACGCCCAGGCCCACCATCACGTCCAGGCAGGCGATGGCGGCGGCACCCGCGCCGCTCACGGCGAGCTTGACCGAGCCGATGTCCTTGCCCACCAGCTCCAGGCCGTTGATCAGCGCGGCGGCCGAGATGATGGCCGTGCCGTGCTGGTCGTCGTGGAACACCGGGATGCCCATGCGCTCGCGCAGCTTCTTCTCGATGTAGAAGCACTCGGGTGCCTTGATGTCCTCGAGGTTGATGCCGCCCAGCGTGGGTTCGAGCGAGGCGATGATCTCGACCAGCTTGTCCGGGTCCTTCTCGTCGAGCTCGATGTCGAACACGTCGATGCCGGCGAACTTCTTGAACAGGCAGCCCTTGCCTTCCATCACCGGCTTGGCGGCCAGCGGGCCGATGTCGCCCAGGCCGAGCACGGCCGTGCCGTTGGTGACCACGCCCACGAGGTTGCCGCGCGAGGTGTACTCGGCCGCCATCGTCGGGTCCGCCTCGATGGCCAGGCAGGGGTAGGCCACGCCGGGGGAGTAGGCCAGCGAGAGGTCGCGCTGGTTGGACAGGGGCTTGGTGGGGGTGACGGCGATCTTGCCGCGCGAGGGCGTGCGGTGGTACTCGAACGCGGCGTCGCGCAGGGCTTGTTCAGCAGGGGTCATGTTGTCTCCAGAGAGCTTGAATGCGGGTTCATTGTGTCACGCGTTCAAGCCCTCAAGACCGCGCCGGGCGCGGTGTTTCATGGATGGTTCAGGCGGGTTGCAGAAGCTCGAAGAGGGTGCGCGCGATCACCTTGGTGGCGCGCTTGAGGTCGTCGAGCTGCAGGTGCTCGTCGGCGCGCTTGGCGTTCGATTCGCGCACCGTGCGCGGGCCCGCGCCGTAGATCACGCCGGGGATGCCGCGCTCCACGTACAGGCGCACGTCGGTGTAGAGCGGCGTGCCCACGGCGGGGATGGTTTCGCCGAACACGGCCTGGCCGTGCTTCTGGATCGCCTGCACCAGCGGCTGGTTGCCGGGCAGCGGCTTCATGGCGCGCGCGAGCAGGATGCGGCGCACGTCCACCTTGAGCTGGCGGCCGCCGCGCGGCGGCTGGAAGCTGGCCGCGGCCTGTTCGATGGTGCGGCGCAGCGACGCTTCCACCTCGGCCGGGTCTTCCTCGGGGATCATGCGGCGGTCCACCTTGAGCACCACCTTGCCGGGAATCACGTTGGTGTTGGTGCCGCCGCTGATCTGGCCCACGTTGAGGTAGGGGTGGGTGATGCCTTCGACCTGGGAGGTGACCTTCAGGTAGTCGGCGTTGAGCGCGTACAGCGCGTTGAGGATGTGGGTCGCGCCCTGCAGCGCGTCGGTGCCGCTGTCGGGAATGGCGGCGTGCGCCATGTCGCCATGCACCGTCACCTCCAGCTGCAGGCAGCCGTTGTGGGCCACCACCACCTGGTAGCTGAAACCGGCGGCGATCATCAGGTCGGGCTTGGTCAGGCCCTTGTTCAGCAGCCAGTCGGGGCCGACCTCGCCGCCATATTCCTCGTCGTAGGTCACGTGCAGCTCCACGCCGCCGGCCAGCTTCGCGTTGAGCGATTCGAGCGCGCGGATCGCGAAGGTGAAGCTGGCGATGTCGCTCTTGCTCACGGCCGTGGCGCGGCCGTAGATCCGGCCGTCCACCACCTCGCCGCCGTAGGGGTCGTGCGTCCAGCCTTCGCCGGGTGGCACCACGTCGCCGTGGGCGTTGAGGGCGATGGTCTTGCCCGGTCCGTAGGGGCGGCGCACGATCAGGTTGGTGATGCTCTGCAGGCCGGCGGCCTCCACCTCGTTGGCGGGCACGGCGTGCCGTTCGGCCTTCAGGCCCATGGCGCCGAGCAGCTCGGCGGTGCGCTCGGCGTGCGGCGCGTTGTTGCCCGGTGGCGTGTCGGTGGGCACGCGCACGAGTTCCTGCAGGAAGCGCACCTCCTCGTCGAAGTGGGCGTCGATCCAGGCATCCAGTTGGTGTTCGGTGGTCATGATGGCGTTCAGTTCGGGTGTTCGGTGGCGAGTTGGTCGAGCAGGTGCGAGAAGGCGTTCACGCCCAGTTCCATGTCGTCGCTGGTGGTGGACTCCAGCGGGTTGTGGCTGATGCCGCTGTTGAGGCCGCGCACGAAGAGCATGGCCTGCGGCATGACCTCGTGCAGCTTCATGGCGTCGTGTCCGGCGCCGCTGGGCATGCGGTGCAGCGGCACGCCCAGGGCGGCCACGGCTTTCTCCCAGCGGGCCTGCCAGGCGGGTGCGCTGGGCGCGGCCGCCGCGCGCATGGTTTCTTCGGTCTTCAGGCCGATGCCGCGGCGCTCGCAGATGCCGCGCAGCTGCGCGAGGATGTCGCGCTCCAGCGCATCGCGCTGTTCGTTGCTGGGCGCGCGCAGATCGAGCGAGAACAGGCAGCGGCCGGGCACCACGTTGATCGATCCGCCGGGCACCTGCAGCATGCCGATGGTGGCGACCGAGTCGCCGTCGGCGGCGGCACGCTGCTCGGCGTAGAGCGCGAGTTCGGCCACCGCGCTGGCGGCGTCGCGCCGGCGGTCCATGGGCGTGGTGCCGGCGTGGCTGGCCATGCCGACGGCTTCGCACAGGTAACGCACGCTGGCGTTGATGGAGGTGACCACGGCCAGCGGCAGATCCATCTCGTTGAGCACCGGGCCCTGTTCGATGTGCACTTCCACGAAGCCGAGGTACTTCGAGGGGTCGCGCTCCAGCGCCCCGATCGCCTCCAGCGTGGCGGGCAGGCCGGCGTGCCGCATGGCGTCGCGCATGCTCACGCCATCGGCGTCCAGCTGATCGAGCCACGCGGGGTTGAAGTGGCCGGTGAGCGCGCCCGAGCCCAGGAAGGTGGCCTTGTAGCGCTGGCCTTCCTCTTCGGCGAAGCCGATCACCTCGAAGGCGAACGGCAGGCGCCGGCCCGCAGTGTGCAGCTGCTGCACGCAGGCCATGGGCACGAAGATGCCCAGGCGGCCGTCGTACTTGCCGCCGTTGCGCACGGTGTCGTAGTGGCTGCCCGTGAGCAGGGCCGGGGCATCGGGCGTGCTGCCGTGGTAGCGGCCGACCACGTTGCCCACGGCGTCGATGTGCACCTCGTCGAAACCGCAGTCGCGCATGCGGGCAGCGATGTCGGCGGCGCAGGCGCGGTGCGCGTCGGTCAGGTAGGTCACGGTGAGCTGGCCGTGTTCGGCGAAGCCGGGGTCGCTGTGGCGCGCGAGGTCTTCGTGCCAGTCCCACACGCGGTGGCCGACGGTGGGCTCGAAGCCGAACTTGTCGTTCAGCCGGATCTCGGCGATGCGGTGGATGTTGCGCAGGCACTCGGCGCGCTCGAAGTCCACCGGGTGGCCCAGACGGCGCTCGAAGGTGGCGATGATCTCGCGCTTGTTCAGGCCGACGCCGCGCGGGCCGCGCACCGCGAGGATGAACGGGAAACCGAACTTCGCGTTGTATTGCGCGTTGAGCTGCTGGATGTGCGCGAACTCCTCGGGCGTGCAGTTCGTGAGGCCGGCCTTGGTCTGCTCGTTGGTGGACTCGGCGGTGAGCGACTTGGCCACCATGGCCTTGCCCGCGAGTTCCGGGTGGGCGCGGATCAGCGCGAGCTGCGGCTCCCGGCCGGCCTGGTTGAGCACGGTCACCATGGCGTGCTTGAGCGCGGCCAGCGAGGCGAAGGGGCGTTGGGCCAGCGCCTGTTCCGCGATCCAGGGCGAGTGTTCGTAGAGGCCGTCGAGCATCTGCGTGGCTTCGGCCAGCGGCGCTCGGTTGAGTTGTTCCAGGGTGATGGGCATGGGGGCGGCCTCAGGCGGCATGTTCAGGGGGCGTCAAGGGGTGGGTGGCTGTCCAGTGGCGCGCGATGTCCAGGCGCCGCGCGACCCAGACCTTGTCGTGTTGCTGGATGTGGTCCAGGAAACGCTGCAGCGCGGTGATGCGGCCGGGCCGGCCGAGCAGGCGGCAGTGCATGCCGATGCTCATCATCTTGGGCCGGTCCAGGCCGTCGGGGTCGCCTTCGGCGTAGAGCGCGTCGAAGGTGTCCTTCAGGTACTGGAAGAACGGGTCGGCATGCGAGTAGCCCTGGGGCAGCGCGAAGCGCATGTCGTTGCAGTCCAGCGTGTAGGGCACGATGAGCTGGTGCGCGTCGCTGCCGTCGGTCTTGCGCACCTTCATCCAGAACGGCAGGTCGTCGCCGTAGTAGTCGCTGTCGTATTCGAAGCCGCCGTAGTCGGCCACCAGGCGGCGCGTGTTGGGGCTGTCGCGGCCGGTGTACCAGCCCAGGGGCCGGCTGCCGGTGAGGCGTTCGATCAGTTGCATGGCCTGCGCCATGTGGGCGCGCTCGGTGGCCTCGTCCACGTTCTGGTAGTGGATCCACTTGAGGCCGTGGCAGGCGATGTCGTAACCCAGCTCCTTGAAAGCGGCGGTCACGTCCGGGCTGCGCTGCAGGGCGGTGGCCACGCCGAACACGGTGAGCGGCAGGCCGCGCCGCTCGAACTCGCGCAGGATGCGCCAGACGCCGGCGCGCGAGCCGTATTCGTAGATGCCTTCCATGCTGATGTGGCGCGCGGTGTAGGCCGCGGGATTGAACATCTCGGACAGGAACTGCTCGGACGCGTCGTCACCATGCAGCACGCTGTTCTCGCCGCCTTCTTCGTAGTTCAGCACGAACTGCACGGCGATGCGCGCGCCGTTGGGCCAGCGGGCATGAGGCACATCGCGGCCGTGGCCGGCCAGATCGCGCGGGTAATCGCGCGTGGAGTCGTAAAGCGTCATGACAAGGCCATGGAGATGTCGTTGGTCGGCAGCTTGCGGTCGAAGGTCAGGTTTTCCTCCACGTGCAGCAGGTGTTCGTTCATCAGGCGCACCGCCAGTTCCTCGTCGCGCGCGGCCAGGGCCTTGACGATGTCGGCGTGTTCGTCGTTCGAGTGTTCGGCGGCCTGGTTGCTCTGGTACATGAGGGTGATCAGGGCGCAGCGCGAGATGAGTTCGCGCAGCAGCTCGGCCAGCACCTGGTTGCCCATGAGCTCGGCCATGCGCACGTGGAAGTCGCCCAGCAACTCGGTGCGACCGGCCACGTCCTCGTTGTTGACGGCCATCTTTTCCTGCGCCACGTGTTCGCGCAGCGCCTTGATCTTGGCGTTGGTCACGGTCTTCACGAAGGCGCGCGTCATCTCCACCTCGAGCATGCGGCGCACGGCGAACACCTGCTGCGCCTCCTGCACCGAGGGCGTGGCCACGAAGGCCCCGCGCGCCGGTTCGAGCCGGATCAGCCGGTTCTGCGAGAGCTGGAACAAGGCCTGGCGCACCAGGGTGCGCGAGACGCCGAAGTGGTCGGCCAGCTTCTGCTCGGCCAGCTTGGTGCCCGGGTGCAACCGGTGCTCCACGATGGCCCGCGTGAGCGACTCGACGATGTGCAGGGTGCTGGAGGTTTCCATGCGGCGCATCATATCCAGAAAAACAAAAAGTGTATACACTTTCGGTCGACCATCAAACACTGGAAGGACAACACACCATGGGCTTGAGCACACACGTTCTGGACACGATGCACGGCTGCCCTGCCGCCGGCATGGTGGTGGAACTGCACACCACCGAGGGCGACAAGGCCACGCTCGTCAAACGCTTCACGCTGAACGCGGACGGGCGCAACCCGGACGGGCCGCTGTACGACAACGCCAGCCTGAAGGTGGGCACCTACCGGCTGGTGTTCGACGTGACGGGGTATTTCGCGGCCAAGGGCGTGAAGCTGCCCGAGCCCAATTTCCTCAACCGCGTGTCGCTGGACTTCGGCGTGGCGCACACCGACCAGCACTACCACGTGCCGCTGCTGGTGAGCCCCTGGAGTTACTCCACCTACCGGGGCAGCTGAGCGGGCATAAAAAAAACCCGCCGGATGGCGGGTTTTTTTTCGAAGGGATCGAGGCCTACTTGTCACGCTGGCCTTCTGTCAGCGTGTCGAGCTGGAATTTGCCGCTCTTGTCCCACAGCCAGACCTCGGTGTAGGTCACGCTGCCCATGCGCACGGGCGCGGGGAAGGGGGCGGCGGCGCGCACGGTGCGCTCGATCTCGCGCATCACGTCGGGCACATGGCTGGGCGCGCGCATCCAGTTGATGTTCTGCACATTGCCGCGGCCATCGACCTGCACCTGCAGCACACCCACGGCATGCATCAGGGGCGGCAGCTGGCCCTTGTAAATGCGGTGGGCATTGCGTTCGTAGATGTGGCGCGCGCCGTCCTTGCGGTAGTCGTGCGGCGAGGCGGCGTGCGAAATGAAGTCGGGTGCGGGCATGCCGCATCGCGTCCCACTCCAGGTGCCCGCCACCGATGGTGCCGACCGCGCCACCCGCCGCGCCCGCGA
>NZ_JBYTAE010000078.1:0-32115 GCF_058787875.1 Hydrogenophaga sp. FW305-3-2-15-A-LB1
CCCCGTTTCCCCGTTCCATCCCCGTTTCCACTTTCGCCCGCGGCCTGCGACTGGCACTCGTGCTCGCCGGCATCTGGGCTGTCTTGCAGGGCCCTGCCTGGGCCCAGCAGCCCCCTTCTCCCCCGGCTGAGAACACCGACGCGTGGCGCACCGTGCAACTGCCTTTGCGGCAGCTCACGGGCAGCTTCGTGCGCGCCTGGCGCCTGGCCGCCGCTTCTTCCTCAGACTCCCTGGGCGGGCTGGGCCGATGGCTGGGCGACGCGGACGAGGCGTCGGGGTCGGTGCGCGTGAAGCTGCCCGAGTTCCAGCCACGACAAAGCAACACGCTCGAAGTGCAACTGCCACTGGGCATGAAGCCCCAGGCCGGCGACTGCGCCTGGCGCGCCGAGTCCACCCGGGCCTCGGTGGACGCCGAGTCCACGCTGGATTTCTCGGCACTACCGCATTTTCTGCAGATGCCCGATCTGGCGGCTTTCGCGGGATCGGGCTTTCCCTTCACGCGGTACGCGGATCTGGCACAAACCGCCATCGTGCTGCCCCCACAACCCGACGACCACGAGATCGAGACCCTGCTGGCGGTGATGGGCAGTTTCGGCCGCTGGACCGGCACGCCCGCCTGGCACTTCGAGATCACCACGCCCGACAGGCTTGAACAGGTCCATGACCGCGACCTCCTGCTGATCGGTGGGCCGCAGTTGCACACCTTGCTCAAGCGTTGGCAGAAGGGCCCGATGCTTGCGCTCGACGCCCATCGCAGGGACACGCGCGGTCCGGCCACTCAGATGGCCGGCTGGCGATCCTGGCTGCACCCTGCCCGCGAAGGCGCCGACACGCCGGCGAGCCCATCGCTGGCCCCACTCCAGGTGGAAGCACCTGGCAGCCTGGCGGTGATCGCCGGCTTTGAGTCGCCCCTGCAGGCCGGCCGATCGGTGGTGGCCTTGAGCAGCGACCAGACCCGGGGCCTGAACTGGATATCGGCCGCCCTGCTCGAGTCCGCGCAAGCGGCACAGATTCAGGGGGGGCTCACCGTGGTTCGCGAGCAGGAGGTGCGGTCCTATGAGAGTGCGTCCGTCTATCACACCGGCCAGCTTCCCTGAGCGCCTTGCAGGGCATGGCACAGCCACGCCTGCGAATCACCGTGGGTCTTCACGAAGGCGAGGCCTGCATTCGCCTATCGCACAACGGAAGGCGTCCACCCGCCGAGGCCCTGGATGCGCTGGCCGCCAGCCGCTCCCAGGGTTCGGGAGGTCTTGGCATGGGCCTGGTGCTCTGTCAACGCGTGATGCGAAGCCTGCAGGGCGACTTCCGGATCACCCTGGCGCCCAACGAAGACACCACGGCCATCTTGCACTTCGATGAGACGGCGACCGATCGCGCGGAGACAAGAAAAAGGGGCTTAGCCCTGCGGCTAAGCCCCTAGATCTTTGGTAGGACGTGGCAGGCTCGAACTGCCGACCAACGGATTAAAAGTCCGCTGCTCTACCAACTGAGCTAACGTCCCATCAAAAATGGTCTGGCTGCCGTGGGGCAACCGCTGAAAAACGGTGGTGGGGCGTGAGTGACTCGAACACTCGACCTACGGATTAAGAGTCCGCTGCTCTACCAACTGAGCTAACGCCCCCGAAGGGATTCTGCGTGAATGCCAGTGACCTGCACTGGATTCGAGTCTTGTCGACTGCTGCGCCAAGCCTCAAATTATAGCGTGGTTGTTACGGGTCTTTGAAGATGCCGCGTTTTTTTTGCGTCAGCGGCCAGTGTATTCATCACCCAGCCTGCGGCGCACAGGCCAAATGTGGCGGTCACGCTCACGGCCGAACCATAGCCGTGGCAATTGAGCGAGCCATCGTTGTCGTCCAGCCCGCAGGATGCATCCGGCGGTGCCACCGCCTCCCGGCTGAACACGCAGGCCACTCCCATCCGGCCGGTGCGTGAGCCGCCATGTTGCTTGCGCAACCGGTAGCGCAGCTGGGCCAGCAAGGGGTCGTGCGTGGTGTCGGCCAGGTCGGCCACCTCCACGGCCTGGGCCAGGCGTTTGCCCCCCGCAGCGCCCACCGTCACGAAGGGCACACCCTGAGACACCGACCAATCCGCCAGCGTGGTCTTGGCGCGCACCTGGTCGCAGGCATCGATCAGCGCGGACAGTTGCCCCGCGCCCTGAGGCAGTGCCTCCAGCAGGCCGGGCCAGTTGTCCGGTGTCACGAACTCGTCGATCACATCGACCACACAGTCGGGGTGGAAGAGCGCGATGCGTTCGCGCATGGCGTCGGCCTTGGCTTGCCCCAGCGTGGGCTCCAGCGCGTGGATCTGGCGGTTGATGTTGGACTCGGACACGTGGTCCAGGTCGATCAGCGTGAGCCGCCGGACGCCGCTGCGCGCCAGTGCTTCGACCGCCCAGGACCCCACCCCGCCGATGCCGACCACCGCCACATGGGCATCGAAGATGCGCTGCGCGCCTTCAACGCCATACAGGCGCCGAAGCCCGCCGAAGCGGCGTTCGAACACCTCGGGCGTGAGGGCGCTCACTCGCGGTCCAGCAGCCACATCTGGAAGCGGAAACCGCCGATGGCGCCGAGCACGATGCCGGTGACGGCGATCATGCTGAGGAAGCTCAGGGTGGACAGGCCTGACAGACCCTGCCCCACGGTACAGCCCAGGGCGGTCACGCCACCCACCCCCATGCAGGCCGCGCCCGCGATGTGCAATGCGGTGTCCTGCGTGCTGCGAAAGCCTTCCCAGCGGAAGCTGCCTTCGATCAAGGCACAGGCGAGCGAGCCCACGACCACGCCCGCGACGGTGACCACGCCGAAGGTGAGCAACTTGGACGTGTCGCTGAAGAAGATGATCCAGTCCAGCGTGTAGGCCATCGGCGCGGTGAAGGTGAGCGACTCCATGCGCCCCGAGTTGGAGGCCAGGTAGACCGCATCGAGCGTCTCGGGGTGTTCGGCCACGAAGCCCAGGTGGCCGCTGACCCACCACATGGCCACGATCACCAGGCCAATGCCCAGGCCCCCCAGCACATTGTTGAAGCTGCGGAACTCGGTGCCGAGCAGCGCCCACACCACCAGCGCGCCCCCCACCAGCACCGCCAGCAACAGGCCGGCGAGCGCGGGCTCCATGCCCAGCCCGCTGGACACCCACATGGGAATGGCGCCACCGGCAGGGATGTCGAAAGCCACCTTGTCCACCGTGTTGACGCGCAGCACGGCCAGCACCCCCCGCAGGGTCGCGAAGGCGGCAAAACCCATCACGAAGAAGACGACCAGGGACTTCAGGCTGCCCGCGCCAATGCGCACCAGCGTCTTGCTGCCGCATCCCGAGGCCAGCACCATGCCGAAACCGAACAGCGCGCCGCCCACCAGGGCCGAGAGCCAGATGATCCGGCCGGAGGTGTAGATGGATTTGCCCGCGTCGATCCAGCCCAGCCACGCCATGCCGTAGAAGCCGAGCACGGCCACGCCGACGGCCATGCCCCACATGCGCATGCGGGTCCAATCGCCCATGTTGACGATGTCGCTGATCGCGCCCATGGTGCAGAAATGGGTGCGCTGGGCGATGAAGCCAAAGGCCACGGCCACGGCGAAGGCAGCCCAGAGAACCTGGGTCTGCAGTTTGAGAAAGTCGGCAATTTCCATGGCCGCCATTGTAGGAGGCGGCCAACTCCCTCACCCGGCGAAGGCCACGGCACCGCGCTGGTGCCGTGTGCCCTGCGCCTCAGCGCAGGCGCGCGAGGCGTTCGCGGCCAGCCGCGGCGGCTTCCGAGTTCGGATGCGCCTTCACCAGATCCTCGAGCGTCTTGCGCGAGCCCTTGGTGTCCTTGAGTTCGATCTGGCTGTTGGCCATGGCCAGCATGGCTTCGGGCGTGCGCATGTGGGTCGGGAACTCGGTCACCAGGCGGCGGTGGGTGTCCACCGCTTCCTTGTAGGCACGGCTCGCGTACTGCGCGTTGCCCAGCCAGTACAGCACCGAAGGCCGGTAGCCGCTGGCGGGATAGCGCACCAGGAAGGCGTTGTACGCGCTCGCCGCCGGGCCGAACTCGGATTTGCGCAGCAGGTCCATGGCGGCATCGAAGTCGCGCTTTTCGTTGGGTGCGACCGTGAAGCTCTGGCCATCGTGATCGATGCGCAGCGGCTCCACCTTGCGCAAGCGCTCGTCCACGCCCGCCTGCACGTCCTTCTGCTGGCGCTGCAACTCCGACACTTCGCGGGCCAGTTGCTCGTTCTGCCCGCGCATGCGGGCGAGCTCGGCGCGCAACTGCTCGATCTGGTTGGAGAGTTCGAGCAGGCTGCGGCGGGTGGCCGCGTTGCTTTCGCGAGCCTCGGTTTTGGCGGCTTCGTCGGCCTGCTGGTTGGCATCGACCTTCTGGCGCAATTCGATGATGGCCCGGCGGGCTTCATCGTCGCCAAACAGGGCGTGTGCCTGCAGCGGCCACAACGCGGCCGCCGCCAGGGAGCCCGCACCCAGCAGGCTGGAGGCAAAACGCAAGCGGGTCACCATGGGGCTCAACGGTAGGTCAGTTCAACGCGGCGGTTCTTGCTGAACGCCGCTTCGTCAAAACCGGTCTGAGCGGGCTTCTCTTCGCCGAAGCTCACGGCTTCCATCTGGGTCTCGGGCACGCCCAGCAGCGACAGGGCGCGGCGCACGGATTCGGCGCGCTTCTGACCCAGGGCCAGGTTGTACTCACGGCCGCCGCGCTCGTCGGTGTGGCCTTCGAGGTTCACGCGGCGCGTGCGGTTGGCGTTGAGGTAGCGCGCATTGGCTTCCAGCGTGGCGGCCGACTCGGCCTTCACTTCGAAGCTGTCGTAGTCGAAGTAGATCACGCGGCTCAGGGCGTTCGGCTGGGCCGAGTCCGCACCATTGACCGACACGCCCGAAACACCACGCGGATCCACCGCGCCCGATTGGCCCCCCGTGCCACCGGCACCGGCGGCCGAACCCGTGCGGTCTTCCACCGGCACGTTGTCGAGCTTCACGCCGGAGCTGCAGGCCGCCAGGGCTGCCACCAGGCTGATACCGGCGATCAGGCGCAGCCAGCGGCCCGAGGTGCGAGGAAACGAGTTGGCGGAAGTGTTGTTGTTGGACATGGGAAATTCCTTTGGGAGATAGAAAAGAAGCTGGATGGACGATAGCGGACGCGGCTCAGACTCGCTGTGCGCTGCCGCTCATTTGAGGAAGGGGCCCCATTCGGGTTCGCGGATGTCGCCCTGGGCACCAGCCAGCCGGGTCTTGATGCGACCGTCGACGGTGGTGGTCATGAGCGCTTCCTGGCCCTTGTCGCGGGTGGCGTAGATGATCATGCGGCTGTTGGCCGCGAAGCTCGGGCTTTCGTCGCCGCTGGACTCGCTCAGGGCGGTGACGGTGCCACTGCCCAGGTCCATCACGTGCAGACGGAAGGCGCCGTTGATGCGGGAGATGAAGGCGAGCCAGCGGCCGTCCGGGCTCGGCGCGGGCGAGATGTTGTAGTTGCCGGTGAACGTGAGGCGCTGGGCATTGCCGCCCTGCGCACCCATGCGGTAGACCTGCGGGGAGCCGCCCCGGTCGCTCACGAAATAGATGCTCTTGCCATCCGGACTGAACACGGGCTCGGTGTCGATGCTGGCCGACTGGCTCAGGCGCCGGGGCTCACCGCCGTTGGCGTCCATGGTGTAGATCTGGGCGTTGCCCGAGATCGAGAGCGTGGCCACCACCGAGCGGCCGTCGGGCGACCAGGACGGCGCGCTGTTGGAGCCCTTGAAGTTGGCCAGCAGGCGGCGCTTGCCGGTGGCGACGTCGTGCGCGTAGATCACCGGCTTGCGGGCCTCGAACGACACATAGGCCAGTTGGCCGCCTCCAGGCGCCCAGCTCGGCGAGATGATGGGCTCGGGGCTGGTGAGCGCGGCGCGCGCGTTCTCGCCGTCGGCATCGGCCACCCAGAGGTTGTAGCGCTGGCCGGCCTTGGTGACGTAGGCGATGCGGGTGGAGAACACGCCCTTGACGCCGGTGATCTTCTCGAACACATGGTCGGCGATGCGGTGGGCTGCCAGGCGCAGGTCGGTGGCGCCCACGGGGTAGCTCAGGCCGCCGAGGTCCTGCCCGCGCACCACGTCCCAAAGGCGGAAGCGCACGTCGAAGCGGCCGTCGGCCAGGCGGGTGACGCTGCCGGTCAACAGCGAATCCGAACCGCGTTCGCGCCAGGGGCCGAGGTCGGGGCGCGAGGTTTCGTCCAGACCACCGGACACCGGATCGACAAAACGGAACTGGCCGCTGCGCTCCAGGTCGGCGCGCACGATGGCGGCGATGTTTTCGCTGGCCACGTCGTTGCCGCGGAATCCGACCACGGAAAACGGGAACTGCGTCAGGCCCACACCCGCCACTTCCACCCGGAACTGGGCGTGAGCGGACGACAGCGGCCAGGTCAGCAGGGGTAAGGAGGAAACGAGCCCGAGAACGGATCGCCTGGGAAGGGGGGCCTGCATGTCGTGTCGAGTCAAATCCAGCATCCTGTGTGTGTCGCCTGTGCCTTGGGTTGCGGCGCTGAGAATGCGTCGCAGCCAACCAACTGATAATAACGGAGGGCACTGGGCCTTCCGTGACAAGATGTGTGCACGCCGCTGCCTGCCCGGCATGCATCCGATGCTTGATTCCCGTGGCGCCACATTGTTCCGCCGATCTGCAAGATTTCCTGAAGCGACCTGCCCTTGACCGATACCGCCCAACCGCAAAAGCCCCTGGACGGCACCCTCACGCAGCGCCTGTTGCGCCTGTGGCCCTACTTCCGCTCGGCCAAGACCGGCATTGTCCTCGCGGCCGTGGCCACCCTGATCGGGGCGCTGACCGAGCCCCTGATCCCCGCCCTGCTGAAGACCCTGCTGGACCGCGGCTTCGCCCAGGGCAATGTCGAGCTGTGGATGGTGCCGGTGGCGCTGATGGGGCTGTTCGGCATTCGGGGCGTGGCCGGCTTCACCGCCCAGTACGCGCTGTCGTACACGGCCAGCCTGGGCCTGCTGAACCTGCGCCGCGCCATGTTCGTCAAGCTCAACGACGCCCAGATGACCCTGTTTGCACGGCAAAACGCCAGCAAGCTCTCCAACACCCTGGTGTACGAGGTGCAGACCGGCTCGCAGTTGCTGGTGACGGCCTTCCTCACGCTCACCAAGGACAGCCTGGCCGTGGTGGCCCTCATGGGCTACCTGCTCTACCTGAACTGGAAACTCACGCTCATCGTGCTGATGGTCTTTCCAGGTCTGATCCTGATCATGCGGGTGCTCTCGCGCCGCTTCTACAAGCTGACCCGCGACAGCCAGCAGGCCACCGACGAACTGGCGTATGTGGTGGAAGAAAACGTGCTCGCCCACCGCATGGTGCGCCTGCACGGCGCCCAGGCACGGCAGAGCCAGCGGTTCGACCGCCTGAGCATGGCCCTGCGGCGCCTGGCGCTCAAGTCCACCATCTCCTCGGCCGCCATGACCCCCCTGACCCAGCTGCTGGCGTCTGCCGCGCTGTCGGCCGTGATCGCGGTGGCGCTCTGGCAGAGCAGCACCAGCGGCGTGACGGTGGGCAACTTCGTGGCCTTCGTCACCGCGATGCTGATGCTGATCACCCCCATCCGGCACCTCGCCGAGATCGCCGCGCCCATCACGCGCGGGCTGGCCGCGCTCGAACGGGGCCTGGAACTCATCGAGCACACGCCCGAGCAGACCGGTGGCAGGCACGCCGCCGACCGGGTCTCGGGCTCGATTTCGCTGCGCGACGTCTGGGTGCGTTACCCCGCGAAAGACGGCGGCCCCGCCCGTGGGGACGACGACAGCCTGATCGCCCTCAGGGGGGTGTCGCTGGACATCCGGCCCGGCGAGGTGGTGGCCTTCGTGGGCCCCTCGGGTTCGGGCAAGACCACGCTGGTGAACCTGCTGCCGCGCTTCGTCGAAATCGAGCGCGGCGAGGTGCTGCTCGACGGCGTGCCGCTTCCCGAATGGGAGCTGCGCAGCCTGCGCCGCCAGTACGCCATGGTGAGCCAGGACGTGGTGATGCTCAACGACACGCTGGCCGCCAACGTGGCGCTGGGGGCGGCGGACGATCAGATCGATGAAATGCGCGTGCGCGCGGCGCTCGTCTCGGCCAACCTCGGCGAGCTCATCCAGCGCCTGCCCCAGGGCATCCACAGCACCGTGGGCCACAACGCGGCCGAGCTCTCGGGCGGCCAGCGCCAGCGCCTGGCGATCGCCCGCGCGATCTACAAGGACGCGCCCGTGCTGATCCTGGACGAAGCCACCTCGGCACTGGACAACGAGTCGGAACGGCTGGTGCAGGACGCCCTGGCCCGCCTCATGAAGGGCCGCACCACCCTGGTGATCGCGCACCGCCTCTCCACCATCGAGCACGCGGACCGCGTGATCGTGCTGGCCGACGGCCGCATCCGGGAACAGGGCTCGCACCGCGAGCTGCTGCAGGCCGACGGGCTGTACGCGCGCCTGCACGCGCAAAGTTTTCGGCCAGAGGTGTAGGCCGGAGAAAGCCCCCCTTCCAGAAACACCGCGGAACCGGCTTTGCCGGGCCGCAGGTGTTGCCCCCTGGGGGGGGTGACGCCGAAGGCGGCGCAGGGGGATTCCTATAGCAGCACGATGTCGTACTGCTCCTGCGTCATCGAGCTCTCGCTCTGCAGGGAGATCGGCTTGCCGATGAAGTCCGACAGGCCCGCCAGGTGGGCACGCTCCTCGTCCAGGAACAGCTCGATCACCTTGGGCGACCCCACCACCCGGAATTCGCGCGGGTTGAAGGCACGCGCCTCGCGCAGGATCTCGCGCAGGATGTCGTAGCAGACGCTGCGCGCCGTCTTCACCGCGCCCCGCCCGCTGCAGGCCTCGCAGGACTCGCTCAGCATGTGGGCCAGGGATTCGCGCGTGCGCTTGCGCGTCATCTCCACCAGGCCGAGCTGAGAAAAGCCCCCCGTCATGGTCTTCACGCGGTCGCGCGCGAGCTGCTTGCGGAACTCCGTGAGGACCGCCTCGCGGTGGTCGTCGCGCACCATGTCGATGAAATCCACGATCACGATGCCGCCCAGGTTGCGCAGGCGCAGCTGGCGCGCGATGGCCTGGGCCGCTTCCAGGTTGGTGCGGAACACGGTGTCGTCGAAATTGCGCGCGCCCACGAAACCACCGGTGTTCACGTCCACCGTGGTCAGGGCCTCGGTCTGGTCGATCACCAGGTAGCCGCCCGACTTCAGGTCCACCCGGCGGCTGAGCGCGCGGGCGATGTCCTCGTCGATGCTGAACAGGTCGAAGATCGGGCGCTCGCCGCTGTAGTGCTGCAGCTTGCCGACGGTATCGGGCATGAACTCGGCCGCGAAACCCACCAGCAGCCCGTGCTGCTCGCGCGAATCGATGCGAATCGATTGCGTCTCGGCGCCCACCAGGTCGCGCAGCACGCGCTGCATCAGGTTCAGGTCCTCGTGCAGCAAGGTGGCCGGCGGCTGGCGCGTGGCGGCTTCCTTGATGCGCAGCCAGGTCTTGCGCAGGTAGGCGGTGTCGTCCACCAGTTCCTCGTCGGTGGCGTCCTCGGCGTTGGTGCGCAGGATGAAGCCGCCCGCTGGGCTGCCGTCGGCGGTGGCGGTCAACCGCACGAGCCGCTGGCGCAAGGCCTCGCGCTGGGCGGGCGGGATCTTCTGCGACACACCGATGTGGTTGTCCTGCGGCAGGAACACCAGCAGGCGGCCGGCGATGCTGATCTGGGCCGTGAGGCGCGCGCCCTTGGTGCCGATCGGGTCCTTGAGCACCTGCACCATCAGGGCCTGGCCCTCGAAGATCTGGCGCTCGATGGGCAGCACGGGATTGGGCGCGAGCAGCTTGGCGCCGGCATTGACGGGAGGTGCCCCGGCTGCCGCCGGATCCACCTCGCTGGTCGACGGCGTCAGGGGACGTTCGCGCGGCGTGGCGTGTTTGGCCGCGATGTTGGGCATCAGATCGGCCACATGGAGAAAGGCCGCCCGGTCCAGGCCGATGTCGATGAAGGCCGACTGCATGCCGGGCAGCACGCGCGACACCTTGCCCAGGTAGATGTTGCCCACGAGGCCGCGTTCCAGGGTGCGCTCCAGGTGCACCTCCTGCACGGCCCCCTGCTCCACCACGGCCACGCGCGTCTCCTGGGGAGACCAATTGATCAGAATGTCCTGGCTCATGAAGCCCTTCTCCGTGGCGTGTGGTGTCTCAGATCAACCGCACGCCCGCGGCGTGCAGCACCTGCGCTGTCTCGTGCGCAGGCAAGCCCATGATGCCCGAATAACTGCCGCTGATGTGGCTGACCCACAAACCCGCGCGCCCCTGGATGCCGTAGGCGCCGGCCTTGCCCATGGGCTCGCCGGTGGCCACGTAGCGGCGGATCTGCGCGGCGCTCAGCGGTTCGAACGTGACCCGGGACGTGGACAAGGCCGCCCAGGTGCGATCGCCCCGGGCACCCGACTTGCCCACGGCGACCGCCGTCAGCACCCGGTGCTGCTGGCCCGCCAGATCGGCCAGCATGCGGGCGGCCTCGGCTTCATCGGCGGGTTTGCCAAGGATGCGGCGGCCCAGCGCCACGGTGGTGTCCGCGCACAGCACGGGCGCATTCGGCAGGCGGCGGCGCTTCAGACGCGCCAGCGAGGCTTCCAGCTTGAGCGCGGTGACCCGCTGCACATAGGCGGTGGGTGCTTCACCGGGCAGCACGGCTTCCAGCGTCTCCACGTCTTCCTCGGCATCGGGCAACAGCAGCTCGCAGCGCACGCCCCACTGTTCCAGCAGCTGCCGGCGGCGCGGGCTCTGGGACGCCAGGTAGATGAAATCGGTCATTCGCGGTGATAGGGATGGTTGGCGTTGACCGACCAGGCCCGGTACAGCTGCTCGATCAGCAGCACCCGCACCATGGCGTGCGGCAGGGTCAGGTCGGACAGTCGGATGCGCTGGTGGGCCGCGGCGCGGAAAGCCGGCTCCAGGCCGTCGGGCCCACCGATCACCAGGGCAACGTCGTCGCCCTCCAGCTGCCACTGCTGCAGTTGTTGCGCCAGGGCCTTGGTGGTGAGCGTGGTGCCGCGTTCATCGAGCGCGACCACGCGGCTGCCACGGGGAATGGCGGCCTCGATGCGCTCGCGCTCGGCCGCGAGCAGCGTCTCCAGGGTCTTGGAGCCGCGCGGCTCGGTCTTGACGGACTTGAGTTCCACCCGCAGCTCGGGTGGAAAGCGTTTGGCGTAATCGTCGTAGGCGGTCTGGGCCCAGTCAGGCACCCGCTGCCCGACCGCGACGATCAGCAGCCTCATGCCTTCTTCTTGGCGGCCGGTTGGCTGGTTTTCCTGGCCGCGGGTTTGGCCACCGACTTGGCGGCGGGTTTCGCGGTCTTCTTGGCCACGGGTTTGCCGACCACCACCTTGGGCAGGGGCGCCTTCTTGGCAGCGGTGGCGCCGCGCTTGGGTGCGGCGGCCTTGCTGGTGCTGGCCGGGCTCTTCTTCGCGGGCGCAGGCGGCGCGGCCTTGGCGGCCGTCTTGCGCACCACCTTCCTGGCCGCAACGGGGGCGGCCTCAGGCGCCTTGGCGGCCTTCTTCTTCGCGGCGGGCTTGGCCGGCGCGGCAGGCTTTTCCGTGCCGTGCTTGAGGCGCACGGGCTTGGCGCCCCAGATCTCTTCCAGGCGGTAGTACTGGCGGATCACGGGCTGCATCACGTGCGCCACGGCGGCGCCGCAGTCCACAATGATCCATTCGCCGTTGTCTTCGCCCTCGATGCGCGGCTTGTCGAAACCCGCTTCACGCACGGCATCGCGCACGCTGGCGGCGAGTGCCTTGGTCTGGCGGTTGGACGTGCCGCTGGCCACGATGACCCGCTCGAACAAGGGGGAGAGGTGCTCGGTGTTGAAAACCACGATGTCCTGACCCTTGACGTCCTCGAGCCCATCGACGATGGCCCTCTGGAGTCGCTGGATGTCTTTCTTGGCTGTGGTTTCGCTGGTCATGTAGGAGGCTGGTAGAGGTGGTGTTGTGAAATATAGCGTGCGACGGGCTCGGGCACCAGAACATCCAGCGCGCCGGTGCTCTGCGCGGGTTGGCCCACGCGGGCGCGCACGGCCGTCGCGCTGATGTTCTTCAGGGGCATGTTGAGCAGCTCGAAGGGAAGATCGACGCTGGAGAGGTCGGTTTCGGTGGCCTGGTCCAGGGGGGCGTCGGCACCGATGTTGGTGGCCCGGTTGGCCACGGCCAGCGTGGCCAGATCGAGCACCTCCTGCCAGCGCACCCAGTTCTTGAACGCCAGCAACTGGTCGGCGCCGAGGATCAGGAACAGCTGGGCCTGCGGGTACTCGCGCTTGAGTTCGCGCAAGGTGTCGGCGGTGTAGCTCGGGCCTTCGCGGTGGATTTCGCGCTGGTCCAGCTGCACGTGCGGCAGATCGCCAAAGGCGAGTTCGCACATGGCCACGCGGTCATCGGCGGGCGACAGCACGCGCGACTTGTGCCAGGCATGGCCCGTGGGCAGGATGTGCAGCGCATCGAGGCCAAGTTGGTTGAGCGCGGTTTCGGCCAGCGCACGGTGCGCCCAATGCGGGGGGTCGAACGCCCCACCGAACATGCCCACGCGCCGGGGTGGCGAGGTAGAAGCCATCAGATCCAGTCCTTGCGCACCAGGAACTCCTTGTACAACCGGTCTTCCGGCGTGCCTTTTTTCGTCTTGCGGTTGTAGGCCCAGCTCACCAGCGGCGGCATGGACAGCAGGATCGATTCGGCCCGTCCGCCGGACTGCAGCCCGAAATGCGTGCCCCGATCCCAGACGAGGTTGAACTCCACGTAGCGGCCGCGCCGGTACAGCTGGAAGCTGCGCTCGCGCTCGCCGTAGGGCGTGTTCTTGCGGCGGTCGACGATGGGCAGATAGGCGTCCAGGAAGGCGTCACCCACCGAACTCATCATGGCGAAGCTGCCATCGAAGCCCAACTCGGAGAAATCGTCGAAGAACACCCCGCCGATGCCGCGCTGCTCATCGCGGTGCTTGAGATAGAAATACTCGTCGCACCAGGTCTTGAAGCGCGGGTACTTGTCCACGCCGAAGGGATCGAGCGCGTTTTTCGCCGAGCGATGGAAATGCACCGCGTCCTCTTCAAAACCGTAGTACGGCGTCAGGTCCATCCCGCCGCCGAACCAGCACACGGGCTCGCCACCCTCGGGCGTGGCAGCGATCATGCGCACGTTCATGTGCACCGTGGGCACATAAGGATTGCGCGGGTGGAACACCAGCGAAACACCCATGGCCTCGAAGGGTGCACCGCTCAGCTCGGGCCGGTGCTGCGTGGCCGAAGGTGGCAGGCGGGGCCCGGTGACATGGGAAAAACCGCAGCCCGCGCGCTCGAAGACGGCACCGTCCTCGAGGATCTGCGTGACCCCACTGCCCTGCAGCGGCTCGCCGGCCGGCTTGGTCCAGCGGTCCACCACGAAACTGCCCCCATCGACCAGCGCCACGGTGGAGACGATGCGGTCCTGCAGGTCGGTGAGGTACTCACGCACAAAGGACGTGGGGGTCTGTTGCATGCTCATGCCGGATCGACGGAAAGGGGCCTGGACAAAGGTTGCACGGGGCTGGCGAGTTCGGGATGCAGGCCGCGCACGCTCTCGTACGACGCGGCCATGCGGGCGTAGTCCGCCGCCTCGTCGCCGCTCAGGCGAATGAAGTCGGTGACGTTCACCTGCTTGCGACTGTAATCGAGCTGGATCAGGGCCACGGGCACGTCCGCCCCCACCGCCACCTGGTAGAAGCCGCTGCGCCATCCTGGCGCGCGCCGGCGCGTGCCTTCGGGCGAGAGCGCCAGCCACAGCAGGCGTCCCTCCTGCCGATGCCGGGTCATCAAGGCGACCATCTCCCCCACCACGCCGCGAGGCGACTGGCGATCGAGCGGGATGCCACCCAGCCACCGCATCCAGGCACCCAGCACGGGCACGCGGAACAGCGTGTCCTTGCCCCAGAAGCGCGCCGGCACGCCAATGGCCCACTTGGCCAGCAGCATCACGACGAAGTCCCAGTTGCTGGTGTGGGGATAGACGATGGCCACGCCCTGCAGGCGCGGAAAACCATCAAAGCGCAGCTGCCAACCCAGACGGGACAGCAGCCAGCGCGACAGCGAAGAACCACGAAACCGGACCGCGTGCGGCCCGGGGTAGTCGGCGGAGGGGTTCAAAGTGCGCGGTACCCGATGTCGCGGCGGCACTGCATGCCGTCGAAGTGGATGGCGTCCACCACCTCGTAGGCGCGTTGCCGGGCATCGGCCACGGAGCCCGCCAGCGCCGTCACGCAGAGCACGCGCCCGCCCGACACCTGCACCGCGCCCGGCGCGCCGCTGGTGCCGGCATGGAAGACCATGCGATCGGCTTCGTCGGCCGGCAGGCCGGTGATGGCATCGCCCTTGCGCGGGCTCAGCGGGTAACCGGCGGCGGCCAGCACCACGCCCAGCGCCACCCGTGGGTCCCAGTCCAGCGCCACATGATCGAGCTCGCCACGGGTGGCGGACAACAGGACCTGGGCCAGGTTGCTGCGCAGCCGCATCATGATGGGCTGCGTCTCCGGGTCGCCCATGCGGCAGTTGAACTCCAGCGTCTTGACCTGCCCGTCGGGCGTGATCATCAGACCCGCGTAGAGGAAACCTGTGTAGGGAATGCCATCGGCCTTCATGCCCCGCAGCGTGGGCAGGATCACCTCGTTCATGGCGCGCTCGTGCACCGCCGGCGTGACCACCGGTGCGGGGGAGTACGCCCCCATGCCACCGGTGTTGGGGCCCTGGTCGGCGTCCATCAGGCGCTTGTGGTCCTGGCTGGTCGCCAGGGCCAAGGCGTGCTCGCCGTCGCACAGCACGATGAAGCTGGCTTCCTCACCCACGAGGAATTCCTCGATCACGACGCGCGCGCCACCCTCGTTGTGGGCCACGCCCAGGGTGTTGTCGACCAGCATGAAGTCGATCGCCTCGTGCGCCTCGGCCGCCGTCATCGCCACCACCACGCCCTTGCCGGCGGCCAGGCCATCGGCCTTGATCACGATGGGCGCGCCCTCGGTGTCCACGTAGGCGTGCGCCGCAGCCGGATCGGTGAAGGTCTGGTACTTCGCCGTGGGAATGCCATGGCGCTGCATGAAGGCCTTGGAGAACGCCTTGGAGCTCTCCAGCTGCGCGGCGGCCTTGGTGGGGCCGAAGATCGGCATGCCATGGGCGCGGAATTCATCCACCACGCCAGCCGCCAGGGGCGCCTCCGGGCCCACCACCGTGAGGGCGACGCCCTGCCCTTGCGCCCAGGCACGCAGCGCCGCCTTGTCGGTGATATCGAGGTTCGTCAGCGCCGGGTCGCGCGCGGTGCCGGCATTGCCGGGCGCCACGAAAACCTGTTGCACACCTTCGGCCTGGGCCAGCTTCCAGGCCAGCGCATGTTCGCGGCCACCGCCGCCAATCACGAGTACTTTCATCCGGGCCGACCTTTATTCGCCGATTTCGGCGTTGTGGAACACGTCCTGCACGTCGTCCAGGTCCTCCAGCACGTCCAGCAGCTTCTGCATGCGCGCGGCGTCGTCGCCCGTCAGCTCGATGGTGTTTTCGGCCCGCATCGTGACCTCCGCCACCTCGGGCTTGAGGCCGGCGGCTTCCAGCGCGTTGCGGACCGCCTCGAACGTCACCGGCGAGGTCAGCACCTCGATGGCGCCGTCGCCGTCGCTGATCACGTCGTCGGCACCCGCCTCCAGCGCGATTTCCATGACCCTGTCCTCGGAGGTGCCGGGCGCGAACACCAGCTGGCCGCAGTGCTTGAACTGGAACGACACCGAGCCATCGGTGCCCAGGTTGCCGCCGTACTTGCTGAAAGCGTGACGCACCTCGGCCACCGTGCGCACGCGGTTGTCGGTCATGGTGTCGACGATCACGGCCGCACCGCCGATGCCGTAGCCTTCGTAGCGGATTTCTTCCAGGGCCTGGCCTTCCAGGTTGCCCGAGGCCTTGTCCACGTTGTATTTGATGCGGTCGGCCGGCATGTTGGCGGCCTTGGCCTTGTCGATGGCCAGCCGCAGCCGCGGGTTCATCGCCGGGTCCCCGCCGCCCTGGCGGGCCGCCACGGTGATCTCGCGGATCACGCGCGTCCAGATCTTTCCGCGCTTTTCATCCTGGCGACCCTTGCGGTGCTGAATATTTGCCCATTTGCTGTGTCCGGCCACGAAATTGTCCTTTTGCCCGTTCTGGCTTTGATCTAATAAGCCTGCGATTTTACGTTTTCACCCGAACCGCCTTCCCTGAGGAACCCTTGCCATGGCCGAACCGATGCTGATCGCCCAGAACGCCACCACCACCTGCCAGCTGTTGCCCGGGCTCGCGAACCGCCATGGCCTGATCACCGGCGCCACCGGCACGGGCAAGACCGTGACCCTGCAGACGCTGGCCGAGCAGTTCTCGAACATCGGCGTGCCGGTGTTCATGGCCGACGTCAAGGGCGACCTTTCCGGCATCAGCCAGCCGGGCAGCTTCGGCGAGAAGATGAGCGCCATCCTGAAAGACCGGGGCATCACGCCACCCGCCTCCCACGCCTGCCCCACCACGCTGTGGGACGTGTTCGGCGAGCTGGGCCACCCGGTGCGCGCCACCATCAGCGACATGGGTCCGCTGCTGCTCGCGCGCATGCTCAACCTCAACGACACCCAGGCCGGCGTGCTCAACCTGGTGTTCAAGATCGCCGACGACAACGGCCTGCTGCTGCTCGACATGAAAGACCTGCGGGCCATGCTGCAGCACATCGGCGACAACGCCAAGCAGTTCACCACCGAATACGGCAACATCAGCGCCGCCAGCATCGGCGCCATCCAGCGCGGGCTGATGCAGGTGGAGCAGCAAGGGGGCGACAAGTTCTTCGGCGAGCCCATGCTCGACATCACCGACTTCATGCAGACGGTGGACGGCAAGGGCGTGATCAACGTGCTGGCGGCCGACAAGCTGATGAACGCGCCGCGCCTGTACGCCACCTTCCTGCTGTGGATGCTGTCCGAGCTGTTCGAGACCCTGCCCGAGATCGGCGACCCGGACAAGCCCAAGCTGGTCTTCTTCTTCGACGAGGCCCACCTGCTGTTCAACGAAGCACCCAAGGTGCTGATCGAGCGCATCGAGCTCGTGGTGCGGCTGGTGCGCTCCAAGGGTGTGGGGGTCTATTTCGTCACACAGAACCCGCTGGACATCCCCGACAGCGTGCTCGGCCAGCTGGGCAACCGCGTGCAGCACGCGCTGCGCGCCTTCACGCCCCGCGACCAGAAGGCCGTGAAATCCACCGCCCAGACGATGCGCCCCAAGGCGGGGCTGGACATCGAAGCCGCGATCACTGAGCTGGCCGTGGGCGAAGCCCTGGTCAGCCTGCTCGACCCCAAGGGCCGCCCGACCGAGACCGAGCGCGTCTTCGTGGTGCCGCCAGGCAGCCAGCTGGGCCCCATCACCGACGCCCAGCGCCAGCAACTGCGCCAGAACTCGCTGGTGGCGGGCGTGTACGAAAAGGTGGTGGACCGCGAAAGCGCCTACGAGATGTTTGCCAACCACGCCGGAAAACGCGGCGCGGAGGAACCCACCGAAGCGTCCTCGGCCGCGAAGACGCCCCGCATTCCGGGCGCGGACAAGCAGCAGGCACCGGCCGAGAGCGGCGGCTTCGGCAACATGGTCAACGAAGCGCTGTTCGGCCGCACCGGCCCCCGTGGCGGGCAATACGACGGCCTGGTGCAGACGATGGCCAAAACCGCGGCCCGCAGCGTGGCCAGTGGCCTGGGCCGCCAGATCGTGCGCGGCATGCTCGGGGGCCTGCTGGGCGGCAGCAAGAAGCGCTGATCCGGCGATCGCCCAAGAAAAAAGGCCCGGTCATACCGGGCCTTTTTCATTCAGACGTCGACGGAACTCAGCCCGCCGTGGCTTCCTCGGGCTTGGCCTTGCCTTCCTTCTTCGACAAAGGCTGGATGTCGAGCATGACTTCCTGCGTTTCCTTGCCCGCTTCGTCCTGCTTGGTCTCGATGTCCACCGTCAGGCGCCCACCTTCGGTGAGGCGACCGAACAGCAGTTCGTCGGCCAGGGCACGGCGGATCGTGTCCTGAATCAGGCGCTGCATCGGACGCGCGCCCATCAGCGGGTCGAAGCCCTTCTTCGCCAGGTGCTTGCGCAGCCCGTCGGTGAACGTGACCTCGACCTTCTTCTCGGCCAGTTGCGTTTCCAGCTGGAGCAGGAACTTGTCGACCACGCGCATGATGATGTTCTCATCCAGCGCCTTGAAGCTGACGGTCGCATCCAGGCGGTTGCGGAACTCGGGCGTGAACAGGCGCTTGATGTCGGCCATCTCGTCGCCCGCTTCGCGCGGGTTCGTGAAGCCGATGGTCGCCTTGTTCATGGTCTCGGCACCCGCGTTCGTCGTCATGATGATGATGACGTTGCGGAAGTCGGCCTTGCGCCCGTTGTTGTCGGTCAGGGTGCCGTGGTCCATCACCTGCAGCAACACGTTGAAGATGTCCGGGTGCGCCTTCTCGATCTCGTCGAGCAGCAGCACGCAGTGCGGCTTCTTGGTGATGGCCTCGGTCAGCAGGCCACCCTGGTCGAAGCCCACATAGCCCGGAGGCGCGCCGATCAGGCGGCTCACGGCATGGCGCTCCATGTACTCCGACATGTCGAAGCGGATCAGGTCGATGCCCATGATGTAGGCCAGCTGCTTGGCGGCTTCGGTCTTGCCGACGCCGGTGGGGCCGCTGAACAGGAAGGCACCAATCGGCTTGTCCGCCTTGCCCAGGCCCGAACGCGCCATCTTGACCGACGATGCCAGCACTTCCAGTGCCTTGTCCTGGCCGAACACCACGCTCTTGAGGTCGCGCTCCAGCGTCTGCAGCTTGCTGCGGTCGTCGTTGGACACGTTCGCCGGGGGAATGCGGGCGATCTTGGCCACGATTTCCTCGACCTCGGCCTTGCTGATGGTCTTCTTGCGCTTGGACACCGGCAGGATGCGCTGGGCGGCGCCGGCCTCGTCGATCACGTCGATGGCCTTGTCGGGCAGGTGGCGGTCGTTGATGTACTTCGCGCTGAGCTCGGCGGCGGCCTGCAGGGCGGCCACGGCGTATTTCACGCCATGGTGCTCTTCAAAGCGCGACTTCAGCCCCTTGAGGATGTCCACCGTCTCGGCCACCGTCGGCTCGACCACGTCCACCTTCTGGAAACGGCGCGACAAGGCCGCGTCTTTTTCGAAGATGCCGCGGTACTCGCTGAAGGTGGTGGCGCCGATGCACTTGAGCTGGCCGCTGGAGAGCGCCGGCTTGAGCAGGTTGGACGCGTCCAGCGTGCCACCCGAGGCGGCACCCGCACCGATCAGCGTGTGGATCTCGTCGATGAACAGGATGGCGTTGGGCTTGTCCTTGAGCGACTTGAGCACGCCCTTGAGGCGTTGTTCGAAATCACCGCGGTACTTGGTACCGGCCAGCAAAGCGCCCATGTCGAGCGAGTAGACGGCCGACTCGGCGAGGATCTCGGGCACGTCGCCCTGGGTGATGCGCCAAGCCAGGCCCTCGGCGATGGCGGTCTTGCCCACACCGGCTTCACCCACCAGCAGCGGGTTGTTCTTGCGGCGGCGGCACAGGATCTGGATCACGCGCTCGACCTCGTACTCGCGGCCGATCAGCGGATCGATCTTGCCGTCCTTGGCCATCTGGTTCAGGTTCTGGGTGAACTGCTCCAGGGGCGAGGCTTTCTCATTCCCCTTGGCTTCGCTGGCTTCCTCGTTCTCGGCCGCGCTTTCGCCCGACTTGGTGGGCTCCGGCGGGTCGCTCTTGCGGATGCCGTGGGCGATGAAGTTCACCACATCCAGGCGCGTCACACCCTGCTGGTGCAGGTAGTACACGGCATGCGAGTCCTTCTCGCCAAAGATCGCCACCAGCACGTTGGCGCCGGTGACTTCCTTCTTGCCGTTGCCGGTGGACTGCACGTGCATGATGGCGCGCTGGATGACGCGCTGGAAGCCCAGCGTGGGCTGGGTGTCCACCTCGTCGGTGCCGGCCACCTGCGGGGTGTTGTCCTTGATGAAGTTCGTCAAGGATTTGCGAAGGTCGTCGATGTTGGCCGAGCAGGCGCGCAACACCTCGGCGGCGCTGGGGTTGTCCAGCAGCGCGAGCAACAGGTGCTCCACCGTGATGAATTCGTGCCGCTGCTGCCGGGCCTCGACAAAGGCCATATGCAAGCTGACTTCAAGTTCCTGGGCAATCATTGGGCACGTCCTTTGGGCTGGGTGATCGAAGAGGCAATCGTCTGGTTCAAAAAGGTCAAAAGGGGCTGACTAGGGCTCAGATGGGGTGGATTCGGATTTATTCAACCGGTTCACTCAGACATTGCAATGGATGCCCCGCCGCCCGGGCGGCCTGGAGCACCTGATCCACTTTGGTGCTGGCGACATCGCGCGAATACACGCCGCAGATGCCTTTTCCTTCCAGATGGATCTTGAGCATGATCTGGGTGGCGGTCTCCCGGTCCTTGCTGAAAAACTCCTGGATGACATGCACCACGAATTCCATTGGCGTGAAATCGTCGTTGAGCAGCACCACCTGGAACATCTGGGGGGGTTGGGTGCGTTGCGCGCGCCGCTCCAGCACCACCGAGTCGTCGCTGCCCGTGCTGGGGGGCGAGACAACAGGGTTGGGCGGTTTCTTGGGGTTCTGGGTGGCCATGAAAATGATTCTAGCGGTGCGCATTGCACCGCCGCATCGTGCGGGAATACAACAGCCTCCCGACGGCCCGAAACAGCATTGCCTTCGGGTCGGCGGGGGGAGTGGCAACCTGCATCAGCCATGCCTCATTGTGAAGCGAAAGCTGGCTTGAAAACCACCGAGTTGGGCGGCATTCGTGCGCTTCTTCCCACCGCACGCCCGGGCGGGGGAATGGATTTGGCCAACCAGGCGCGATTTACATGCTCTCGATCATCACGTCGCCAAAACCGGAGCAGCTGACCTGGGTGGCGCCGGACATCAGCCGGGCGAAGTCGTGGGTGACCTGCTTGCTGCCGATGGCGCTGCGCAGGGCGGCGATGACCACGTCGGCGGCCTCCTTCCAGCCCAGGTGCCGAAGCATCATCTCGGCGGCGAGGATTTCGGCGCATGGGTTGGCGTAGTCCTTGCCCGCGAACCTGGGCACGGGGCCGTGGGTGGGCTCGAAGCACGCCAGGGAATCGGACAGGTTGGCACCCGGCGCGATGCCGATGCCGCCCACCTGCGCCGCCAGCGCGTCGGCGATGTAGTCGCCGTTGAGGTTGAGCGTGGCCACCACCGAGAAGTCCAGCGGGCGCAGCAGGATCTGCTGAAGGAAGTCGTCGGCGAAACAATCCTTGATGAGGATGCCCCGGCCGGTCTTCGGGTTGCGGAACTGGCACCACGGCCCGCCGTCGAGCAAGGCCGCACCGAATTCCTTCTGGGCCAGCGCGTAGGCCCAGTCGCGGAAGCCGCCTTCCGTGTAGCGCATGATGTTGCCCTTGTGCACGATGGTCACACTGGGCTTGTCGTGGTCGATGGCGTACTGGATCGCCTTGCGCATCAGGCGCTCGGTGCCCTCCATGGACACCGTCTTGATGCCGATGCCCGACGTGGCCGGGAAACGGATGGTGGTCACGCCCATTTCGTCCTGCAGCAGGCGGATCAGGCTTTGCGCCTGGGGAGAGCCCGCCTCGTACTCGATCCCCGCATAGATGTCTTCCGAGTTCTCGCGGAACACCACCATGTTGGTTTTCTCGGGCTCCTTCAGCGGCGACGGAACGCCCTCGAAGTACTGCACAGGGCGCAGGCAGACATAGAGGTCGAGCGCCTGGCGCAGCGCCACGTTCAGCGAGCGGAACGGCCCACCGGCAGGCGTGGACAAGGGCCCCTTGATGGACACCACGTGGGCGCGCAAGGCGTCCAGGGTTTCCTCCGGCAGCCAGACGTCCGGCCCGTAGACCTGGGTGGCCTTCTGGCCGACATAGACCTCCATCCAGTGGATTTTCCGGCGGCCACCATAGGCCTTGGCCACGGCGGCGTCCACCACCTTGAGCATCACCGGCGTGATGTCCAGGCCGGTGCCGTCGCCTTCGATGTAAGGCACGATGGGTTCGTCAGGCACCTGGAGCGACATGTCGGCATTGACGGCGATCTTCTGACCTTGGGCGGGCACGCGGATGTGCTGGTACATGTCGATGGGAATCCAGAGGGCTGAGGAAGGGAACAAGAGCGCGAATTCTAGACTCGGAGCTTCAGCCCCCGCCCGGCCGTGCCACGATGGCAGACAATGCGGGCCTGACCCGACTCACCCGCCTCACCGCATGAAACGCCTGCTCACGCCCCTGATCTGCCTGTTCTTCCTGCTGTCGGGGCCCGCCTGGTCCCAGGAAGGTCCTCAGCTCCAGTTGCCGCGCGTCGGCCTGTCGGCCGGCATGCACCTGATCCAGGCCCAGGTGGCCGCCACCCCTCAGGAACGTGCCGTGGGCCTCATGTTCCGCAAGGACATGCCGGTCAACGAGGGCATGCTGTTCGTGTTTGAACAGCCCTCCGGTCAGTGCTTCTGGATGAAGAACACGCTGCTGCCGCTGACCGCCGCCTTCGTGGCCGACGACGGCACCATCGTCAACCTGGCGAACATGCAGCCCCAGAGCCTGGACTCGCACTGCTCGGCCAAGCCGGTGCGCTACGTGCTCGAGATGCACCAGGGCTGGTTCGACAAGCGCGGCATCAAGGCCGGCTCGCGCCTGAGCGGCGCCCCGTTCATCAAGTAACCCCCGAAAAGAAAAAGGCCACCGTTTCCGGTGGCCTTTTTTGCGTCAGGACTTCAGCAAAGCCAGCGCCGCGTTGAACGTCTTGCTGGGGCGCATGATGGCTTCCAGCTTGGCGAAATCGGGCTTGTAGTAGCCGCCGATGTCGACCGGCTTGCCCTGCACGTCGGCCAGTTCCTTGACGATGGTCTTCTCGTTGTCGGCCAGCGCCTTGGCCAGCGGTGCGAACTTCTCCGCCAGCGCCTTGTCCTCGGTCTGCGCAGCCAGCTCCTGCGCCCAGTACAGCGCCAGGTAAAACTGGCTGCCGCGGTTGTCGAGCTGACCGGTCTTGGGCGACGGGTTCTTGTTGTTGTCCAGCAGCTTGCCGGTGGCCGCGTCCAGGGTCTTGGCCAGCAGTTTGGCCTGGGCATTGTTGTTCTTGAGGCCCAGGTCTTCGAAGCTCACGGCCAGGGCCAGGAACTCACCCAGCGAATCCCAGCGCAGGTGGTTCTCTTCCACCAGCTGTTGCACGTGCTTGGGCGCGGAGCCGCCGGCACCGGTCTCGTACATGCCGCCACCGGCCATCAGGGGCACGATGGACAGCATCTTGGCGCTGGTGCCCAGTTCCATGATGGGGAACAGGTCGGTCAGGTAGTCGCGCAGGATGTTGCCGGTGGCGCTGATGGTGTCCTGCCCGCGGATCACGCGCTCCAGCGTGTAGCGCATGGCGCGCACCTGGCTCATGATCTGGATGTCCAGACCTGCCGTGTTGTGCTCGTGCAGGTACATCTTGACCTTGGTGATCAGCTGGGCTTCGTGCGGGCGGTAGGCGTCGAGCCAGAACACCACGGGCATGCCCGAGTTGCGCGCGCGGGTCACGGCCAGCTTGACCCAGTCGCGGATGGCAGCGTCCTTGACCTGGCACATGCGCCAGATGTCGCCCTGCTCCACGTCCTGGCTCATCAGCACCTCGCCGGTGGCCAGGTCGGTGATGTTGGCCACGCCGTCTTCGGGGATCTCGAAGGTCTTGTCGTGCGAACCGTACTCCTCGGCCTGCTGGGCCATCAGGCCCACGTTGGGCACGGTACCCATGGTCTTGGGATCGAAAGCGCCGTGCCACTTGCAGAAGTTGATCATCTCCTGGTAGATGCGGGCGAAGGTCGATTCGGGCATCACGGCCTTGACGTCCTTCAGGCGGCCGTCGGCGCCCCACATCTTGCCGCTGTTGCGGATCATCGCCGGCATGGAAGCGTCGACGATCACGTCGTTGGGCGAATGGAAGTTGGTGATGCCCTTGGCCGAATCGACCATGGCCAGCTCGGGGCGGCCTTCGTGGCAGGCGTGCAAGTCGCGCTTGATCTCGTCCTGCTTGCTCTGCGGCAGCGTGGCGATCTTGTTGTACAGATCCACCATGCCGTTGTTGACGTTCACGCCCAGTTCATCGAACAGCTTGCCGTGTTTCTCGAAGGCGTCGCGGTAGAAGATGCGCACGCAATGGCCGAACACGATGGGGTGCGACACCTTCATCATGGTGGCCTTGACGTGCAGCGAGAACATCACGCCGGTCTTGCGCGCGTCCTCGATCTCCTTTTCGTAGAAGGCCAGCAGCGCCTTCTTGCTCATGAACATCGAGTCGATCACCTCGCGATCCAGCAGCGAGACCTTGGGCTTGAGCACGATGGTCTTGCCGCTCTTGGTGATCAGCTCCATCTTGACGTCGCGCGCCTTGTCCAGGGTCATGGACTTCTCACCGTGGTAGAAGTCGCCGTGGTGCATGTGCGAGACGTGCGAGCGTGAAGCCTGGCTCCACTCACCCATGCTGTGCGGGTTCTTGCGGGCGTATTCCTTCACCGCGCGGGGGGCGCGCCGGTCCGAGTTGCCTTCGCGCAGCACCGGGTTCACTGCGCTGCCGGTGCACTTGGAGTAGCGCGCGCGGATGTCCTTTTCTTCGTCGGTCTTGGGATTCTCGGGGTAGTCCGGGATCTTGTAGCCCTTGGCCTGCAGCTCCTTGATGCACGACATGAGCTGGGCCACCGACGCGCTGATGTTGGGCAGCTTGATGATGTTGGCCTCGGGCTTGAGCGTGAGCTTGCCCAGCGCGGCGAGGTCGTCGCTGACGCGCTGTTCCTCGGTCAGGCACTCAGGGAAAGCCGCCAGCACGCGCCCCGCCACGGAGATGTCGGCGGTGGTGACGTTGATGCCTGCGGGCGCTGCGAAGGTGCGGATGACGGGGAGAAACGCACTGGTGGCCAGCAAGGGGGCCTCGTCCGTCAGGGTGTAGATGATGGTGGGTTGCTGGCTGCTCATTGCTTATCTCCAGAGGTTGTAGGGTGCGATGCCGATCGGCATCCAGGCCGGTGGCGCGGACACGGTGACCGGTATCCCGTGATTGTGCTTTCAGCGCAAGGGCCAGGCCTTCGTTTTTGGGATCACATTCCCACAATACAAAACACGCGCAAAAAAATTTGCATGCTTTCATGCCGCCAGACAGCAAAAAGGGCCCGAAGGTCACCCTCCGAGCCCTTGATGCTGGCGCATGCGATCAGGCGAAGTTGGCTTCGGCAAACGACCAGTTCACCAGTTTGTCGAGGAAGGTCTCGACGAACTTGGGACGCAGGTTGCGGTAGTCGATGTAGTAGGCGTGTTCCCACACGTCCACGGTCAGCAGGGCCTTGTCGCCCGTGGTCAGCGGGGTGCCGGCGGCGCCCATGTTGACGATGTCGACCGAGCCGTCGGCCTTCTTCACCAGCCAGGTCCAGCCCGAGCCGAAGTTGCCCACGGCGGACTTGACGAAGGCTTCCTTGAAGGCGGCATAGCTGCCCCACTTGGCCGTGATGGCCGCGGCCAGCGCGCCGGAAGGCTCACCGCCACCGTTGGGCTTCATGCAGTTCCAGAAGAAGGTGTGGTTCCAGATCTGGGCCGAGTTGTTGTAGATGCCGCCGCTGGACTTCTTGATGATGGACTCGAGGTCCATGTTCTCGAACTCCGTGCCCTTTTGCAGGTTGTTCAGGTTGACCACATACGCGTTGTGGTGCTTGCCGTGGTGGTACTCGAGCGTCTCGCGGCTGTAGTGCGGGGCCAGGGCGTCCAGGTCGTAAGGCAGTTTGGGCAGGGTGTGTTCCATGGGGTTCCTCTTGCGTTGGTGTTGTGAAATGGCGCGCTTGGCCGCGGGAAGCGGAGCACAAGGCAATCGGGCCTCCGCATTGTAGGCAAGGCCAGTGACGGCAGAGCGATCAGGGTTTCTCGGCCCTCAGGGATTCAGCCTTCCACCCTCACGTCCAGCGAGCCATCGGCCAGCGTCGCGCGCAGCGGCTGCCCGGGCCGGGCCTGAGCGGCGCGCGTGAGCGCAGCACCATGCTCGTCGGTGAGAAAGGCATAGCCCCGCTGCAGCACGAGTTGCGGATCGAGCAGGCCCAGCGCGGTCTGGCCGCGCTGCAACCGCTGCCGCTGCGCTTGCAGCGCGCGCTGCAAGGATGGCGGCAACTGGGTCTGCAAGGTCTGCAGGCGGTTGTGCTGGCGCTGGATCGCCAGCGAACCACTGCGCTGCAAGCCGTGCTCCAGACTGGCCAGGTGCTGCAGGCTGTCGTGGATGCGCCCGGAGGGCCGCCCCAGGCGCTGGGCCAGGCGGTCAAGCCGCTGACCGCGCTGATCGATGTCCGAATAGGCGCCATCGTTCAGGCGCTCCTGCAGGTAGGCCAGTTCGCCTAGGCGCTGCACTTTCGTGGGTGCGCACAGCTCGGCCGCCGCGGTCGGCGTGGGCGCGCGCAGGTCGGCCACGAAATCGGCCAAAGTGAAGTCGGTCTCGTGTCCGACGCCGCACACCACGGGCATCGGGGCCTGCGCGATGGTGCGCACCAGCACCGGGTCGTTGAACGACCACAGGTCTTCCAGCGACCCGCCTCCGCGCACGAGCAGCAGCACCTCGCTCTCGCCGGTGTCCGCATGCCGCTGGTAAGCGGTTTGCAGCGCGGCGCACAGCTCGGCAGGCGCCTGCGCGCCCTGCACGGCCGCCGGGTAGATGACCACCGGAATATGGGGCACCCGCCGCTTCAACGCCGTGACCACATCGCGCAAGGCCGCCGCACCCAGGGACGTGACGATGCCGATGCTGCGCGGCTGCACGGGCAGCGGACGTTTGCGGGCCTCCTCGAACAGGCCCTCGGCCTCCAGCTGGGCCTTGAGCTTGAGGAATTGTTCGAACAGCGCGCCCTGCCCCGCGGGCTGCAGCGACTCGACAATGAGCTGCAGATCGCCGCGCGCACCGTAGACATCGAGCTTGCCACGCGCCTCGACCAGCTGGCCATCGCGCGGGGCAAAACTCAACTGCTCGGCCGAGCGCCTGAACATGGCGCAACGCACCTGGCCGATCTCGTCCTTGAGCGAAAAATAACAATGGCCGCTGGCCGCCCTCGAAAAGCCCGAAAGCTCCCCCCGAACCGCCACCGGATTGAATCGGGCCGAGACGGTGTCGGCCACGGCTCGCATCAGCGGGCCAACTGCCCACACACGCCGCGCGGACGGCTGATCGGCATCGAACAAGGATTCAGCCACGCGCATCTCCGGGGCAAATGTGTCCACAAGCCGCGCCGTTGCTGGCGATGCTGAAACACCCTTCAATGGCGCCGCGCGATGCCGCCAAGAGCCTTGATTCCAAAGACATTTGCAGTGCCTGTTTTGTGATCGACGTGTCGCCGGCCCTTCCAGGCCGGGGTTTCGTGCGCATCGCGGGTGAGTTTTTCACAAAGTTATCCACAGAATTTGTGCATCAGGGAGAGGAATCGGGCCCGACTGGCTGGACGGCATGGGCAGGGGCCGAATGGTCGGTCCCTTCAGAGGGCCGCACATGGGCCTGAGACATAATCGTTCGCACCCTCAAGGCCACCCGCGTCCGGTGGCACTAGCCTGGAGTTCTGATTTGTTTTCCATCATACAAGCCGCTGGCTGGCCCATCTGGCCCCTGATCGCCTGTTCCGTGCTCGGCATGGCCCTGGTCATCGAACGCTTCGTCAGCCTCAAAACGCGCAAGATCTTCCCGCCCAAGCTGCTCGACGAAGCCATCATGGTCTCGCGCAACGGCATCCCGGGCCCGGACGTGGTCAAGCAGCTTGAACAGAACTCCGTGCTGGGCACGGTGCTCGCCACCGGTTTCCGCACCTACAACGTCAACCCGCGCGCCACCGAAGACGACCTGCGCGCCAGCCTGGAAGGCGCGGGCCGCGAGGCCGCCGCCAAGCTGCAGCGCTACCTGGGCGCGCTGGCCACGATCGCGTCGGCCGCGCCCCTGCTCGGCCTGCTCGGCACCGTCATCGGCATGATCGAGATCTTCGGCTCGCAGGCGGTGGACACCGTTGGCGCCGTGCCCGGCATGGGCAACCCCGGCCAGCTCGCGCACGGCATCTCGATCGCCCTCTACAACACCGCGTTCGGCCTGATCATCGCCATCCCCGCGCTGATCTTCTGGCGCTACTTCCGCGCCCGGGTGGACAGCTACCTGCTGTCCATGGAACTCGCGGCGGAGCGCTTCGCCCGGCACCTGCTGAGCCTGCGGAAGCCCACGCTATGAACTTCCGCACCGGTGAGCACGATGAGCCCGAGATCAACCTGATCCCGTTCATCGACATCCTGCTGGTGGTGCTGATCTTCCTGATGCTCACCACCACCTACAGCAAGTTCACCGAACTGAAGGTGAACCTTCCGGTGGCCGATGCGCAGGCGCCCAAGCAGAATCCGCGCGAGATCGTGGTGGCGGTGGGCAGCGACGGCCGCTACTCCATCAACCGGCAGGTGCTCGAGGGCGCGGGCGTCGAGGTCCTCACGCGCGTGCTCTCGGAAGCCTCGCAGGACAACCGCGACACAGTCATCGTCATCAGCGCGGACGCCGCCGCCACCCACCAGTCGGTCATCAATGTGATGGACGCCGCCCGCCGGGCCGGCCTGGTGCAGATCACGTTCGCCACCCAGCAGACGGGTGCCCCCGCCCGCGGCAAACCCTGACGCGCCACGGGTGCCCGCCATGAGCCAGGCCCAGGGGCAGACGCAGGAAGCCGCCTGGCTGCGGCGCGCCCAGCAACGCGGCCCGCTGTCCTGCCTGCTCTGGCCCGTCTCCCTGCTGTACCGCTCGCTCATGGCCCTGCGCCGCTGGCTGTATGCCCGTGGGCTGCTGAAGGTTCACCAGATGGATGTGCCGGTCGTCGTGGTCGGCAACGTGGTGGTCGGCGGTGCGGGAAAGACGCCCTGCACCATCGCGCTGGTCAAGCACCTTCAGGCGCAGGGCTGGCATCCCGGTGTGGTCTCGCGGGGTCATGGCCGGCACGCCATCGGCGTGACCCATGTGCACGCCGACACGCCAGCCAGCGAAGCCGGGGACGAGCCCCTCTTGATCCACCAGCGCACCGGCGTCCCCGTCTGCGTGGCGGCTCGCCGGGTCGATGCCGCGCGCGCGCTGCGCGCCACCCACCCCGACGTGGATGTGCTGGTGTGCGACGACGGGCTGCAGCACCTCGCGTTGGCGAGGCAACTGGCCATCGCGGTGTTTGACGACCGCGGCGTGGGCAACGGTTGGCTGCTGCCCGCCGGCCTGCTGCGCGAACCCTGGCCGCCCGCGCGCCACGCGCCGTTCAGGCCCGACCTTCTCCTGCGGCAAGGCCGCGCGGGTGCGCCGGCCGCCACGGGTGTGGCGGCGCCGGACATGCCCGCGTTCGGGGCGGTGCGGCAACTGGCCGCCCATGCCGTCGGCCCCCGGGGCCAGCGCATCGAACTGTCGCGATTGAAGGGCGAGCCGCTGACCGCGGTGGCCGGCATCGCCCGGCCCGAGGTGTTCTTTGACATGCTGCGGGAGGCCGGCCTCGCCCCCACGCAGCAGGTGGCCCTGCCGGATCACGCCGACCCGGCGGCCTACGCGGAGCTGGTGCACGGCGCGCGGCACCCCTTGGTCTGCACCGAGAAGGACGCGACCAAACTCTTTGCCCTTTTGCCGGCAGACGGCTCCGTGCAAGCCTGGGCCGTCCCGCTCGAACTCACGCCCGACCCGGCATTTTTCGAGGCGGTCGACGCCCATCTGACCGCCTGGCGCCCCGCGCCTTGAAACCCGGATCCAGCCGGCGCGACTATCATTCCGCCATGGACACCAAACTGCTCGAACTGCTGGTCTGCCCGGTCACCAAGGGCCCTCTGATCTTCGACCGCGACAAGCAGGAACTGCTCTCGCGCAGCGCGCGCCTGGCCTACCCGGTGCGCGACGGCATTCCCATCCTGCTCGAACACGAGGCCCGCACGATCAGCGAAGAGGAAGCGGCGCGCCCATCGGCCCCCGCCCCGCTCGCATGAGCCTGCCCACCGCGGCGGCCGACTTCACCGTCCTCATTCCCGCCCGGCTGGCCTCCACCCGCCTGCCCGACAAACCCCTGGCCGACATCGCCGGCGTGCCCATGGTGGTGCGCGTGGCGCAGCGCGCGATGCAGAGCGGCGCCTCGCGCTGCGTGGTGGCGGCCGACGATCCGCGCATCGTCGACGCCTGCGCCGCCCACGGCGTGCAAGCCCTGCTCACGCGAACCGACCACCGCTCCGGCAGCGACCGCCTGGCCGAAGCCTGCGCCCTGCTCGGCCTGGCGGATGAGGCATTGGTGGTCAATGTGCAAGGCGACGAACCTCTGATCGAGCCGACGCTGATCGACGCCGTGGCGGCCGAACTGCGGCGCCGCGACGATTGCGTGATGAGCACCGCCGCCCACGCCCTCGACAGCACGAGCGACTTCCTCAATCCCAACGTGGTGAAGGTGGTGCTCGACCGCATGGGCACCGCGCTGTACTTCAGCCGCGCACCCATCGCCTGGTGGCGCGATGGCATGGCACCCGGCCAGCCCATGAGCGCGCTGCCGACCCCTGCGCCACTGCGCCACGTCGGCATCTACGCCTATCGCGCCGGCTTCCTGCGGCAGTTTCCCCAGCTGGAGCCTTCGTCGCTGGAAGCCATCGAGTCGCTGGAGCAATTGCGCGTGCTCTGGCACGGCCACCGCATCGCGGTGCACGTGACGGCCCATGCACCGGGCCCCGGCGTGGACACGCCGCAAGATCTTCAACGGGTGCGCGAGCTGCTCGCCAAGGCCTGAATTACGGGCCTTGCGGTGGGCGTCGGAGCCCTTTTCCTGTCAGCCAGAGCGAAGGGTGCCCGTGCTATCCTCGACCGGTCGCCCCGGCTCCCACGCCCTGGGGCCGCCGCTCGAGACAAGCGGCCACGCCATTGAAACTCTGAAAAAAGGAAAGCGATGAGACTGATTCTGTTGGGCGCCCCGGGTGCCGGCAAAGGAACGCAAGCCACGTTCATTTGCCAAAAATACGGCATCCCCCAGATCTCCACCGGCGACATGCTGCGCGCGGCGGTGAAGGCCGGCACCCCCCTGGGGCTGCAAGCCAAGGCCGTGATGGAATCCGGCGGTCTGGTCAGCGACGACCTCATCATCAACCTGGTCAAGGAACGCATTGCCCAGTCCGATTGCGCCAACGGCTTCCTGTTCGACGGCTTCCCGCGCACCATTCCGCAGGCCGATGCCATGAAGTCCGCCGGCGTGAAGCTGGACTACGTGCTGGAAATTGACGTGCCGTTCGACGCCATCATCGAACGCATGAGCGGCCGCCGTTCGCACCCCGCCTCGGGCCGCACCTACCACGTCAAGTTCAACCCGCCCAAGGTGGAAGGCAAGGACGACGTGACCGGCGAGCCGTTGATCCAGCGCGAAGACGACAAGGAAGAGACCGTGAAGAAGCGGCTCGAGGTCTACAGCGCACAGACCCGTCCCCTCGTGGACTACTACAGCAGCTGGGCGCGCTCGGACGCGGCCGCCGCGCCCAAGTACCGCGCCATCAGCGGCATGGGCTCGGTCGAGGACATCACGGCGCGCGCCTTCGAGGCGCTGTCGAAGTAAGCCACCCCGGCTTCCCGCAGAACACCCGGCCACGTGCCGGGTGTTCCGCTTTCAGGAGGGCTCAAGCCGGGCTGGAGCGCAGGCCGTAGGCCTTGCCCTCCAGAAACACGTACTCGGCGCGCAGGATCGCTTCGCCCTTCTCGTCCTTGAACGCGAAGCCCACGGTGGACAGGGAGGCCCCGGTCTTGACCTCAGGCATCTGCCATTGCCCCAACCGGAACAGCGGCGCCAGTTCGATCTCCCAGCGCCGGTCGCGGCGCGTGGGCAACACGGTCTTGGCCAGCAGCGCGGGCCCGTCGATGCCCGCCGTCTGGGCGGGCAAAGGGCGTTGGCCGAGGTCGGCCGGCAGGCGCAGGGCCTCGGGCAGCTCCAGCACCAGCTCGGCGTGCGGGTTGCGCCACTTCACCTCGACCACCCGCCCCTCCAGGTAGAGCGGACGGTCCTGGTCGAAGCTGCTCCAGCCATGGTGGGCCAGCGCCCCACCGCCCCAAC
>NZ_JBYTAE010000079.1:0-30892 GCF_058787875.1 Hydrogenophaga sp. FW305-3-2-15-A-LB1
GAACGCACCCGCCCGCCCCGCCGAAAACACCTCCCTGCAACGCGCGCAACGGCAGGCCGACGTGGTGCGCGCGCTGCAGGCCGTGGTGCCGGCGCACGCACTGCTCTGGCAGGCCGAGGACACGGTGCCCTACGAATGCGATGGCCTGACCGCGTACCGCGAGCGCCCGCTGGTGGTGGTGCTGCCCGAGACCGAGGGCCAAGTCGCTGCCGTGCTCAAGGCCTGCCACGGCCTGGGCGTGCCGGTGGTGGCGCGCGGCGCGGGCACGGGGCTCTCGGGCGGTGCCATGCCGCACGCGCTGGGCGTCACGCTGTCGCTGGCCAAGTTCAACCGCATCCTGCGCATCGATCCGCGCTCGCGCACCGCGGTCGTGCAGGCGGGCGTGCGCAATCTCGCGATCTCCGAAGCCGCCGCCCCGCAGGGCCTGTACTACGCGCCCGACCCCAGCAGCCAGATCGCCTGCACCATCGGCGGCAACGTGGCAGAGAACTCGGGTGGTGTGCACTGCCTCAAGTACGGCCTGACCCTGCACAACGTGCTGGCCGTGCGCGGCTTCACCGTCGAGGGTGAGCCCGTCACCTTCGGGGGCGACGCGCTCGACGCACCCGGCCTGGACCTGCTGCCCCTCGTGATCGGCAGCGAAGGCATGTTGGCCGTCACCACCGAGGTCACGGTCAGGCTGGTGCCCAAGCCGCTGCTGGCGCGCTGCATCATGGCCAGCTTCGACGACATCCGAAAGGCCGGCGACGCGGTGGCCTCGGTGATCGCGGCCGGCATCATCCCGGCCGGCCTCGAAATGATGGACAAGCCCATGACCGCGGCGGTGGAGGATTTCGTGCACGCGGGCTACGACCTGAGCGCCGAAGCCATCCTGCTGTGCGAGAGCGACGGCACGCCGGAGGAGGTGGAAGAAGAGATCGGCCGCATGAGCGCGGTGCTGCGCCAATGCGGCGCCACCGCCATCGCGGTCAGCCGCGACGAAGCCGAGCGCCTGCGTTTCTGGAGCGGGCGCAAGAACGCGTTCCCGGCGAGCGGGCGCATCAGCCCGGACTACATGTGCATGGACTCGACCATTCCGCGCAAGCGCCTGGCCGACATCCTGCTGGCCATCGCCGAGATGGAGAAGAAGCACGGGCTGCGCTGCGCCAACGTGTTCCATGCGGGCGACGGCAACCTGCACCCGCTGATCCTGTTCGACGCCAACGACGCCGACCAGTTGCACCGCTGCGAACTGTTCGGTGCCGAGATCCTGGAGACCAGCGTCGCCATGGGCGGCACGGTCACCGGCGAACATGGCGTGGGCGTGGAAAAGCTCAACAGCATGTGCGTCCAGTTCTCCGCCGAGGAAAACGCCCAGATGTTCGCCGTCAAACGGGCCTTTGATACCAATGGGCTACTGAATCCGGGCAAGGTCATCCCGACCCTGCAACGTTGTGCTGAATACGGTCGGATGCTGGTGCGCGCGGGGGCTTTGGCGCACCCTGAGCTACCGCGTTTCTAGCTGTCAAATATCACGCTGGAGAAAGAGGGCCCTGGGGTACAGTTGTGCCGGATGAGCACCCTTTTTCCCTCGGAGGACAAACGCGTTGACAGCCACAGAACCGAACGCTCGGCTGTGGAGCGTGAGCGTGCGTTGCTTCTGGAGCTGGAAACCCTGCGAGCGGAGAACGAGCACCTGCGCCGCAGCTACGCGCAGCGGCTCAGCGGCCAGCCCGACAGCACCGACCTGAAGCGCCAGGCCAACCTGCCACTGCCTCTGGAAACCGCGCTGGAAGCGGCCGCCTTGGACCGGGCTCCGCACACCGCGCAGATCGAATACGAAGCGCTGTTCTCGGCCCTGGCCAGCGTCTTTCCCATCGGCGTCTTTCGCACCGACCACGCGGGCGTGCTCACCCACGTAGACGAGCAGCTGCAGGCGATCTTCGCGCTGAAGAAGCAGGACTTCCCCAACTTCGGCTGGTTCAGCCGCGTGCACCCCGACGACCTGGAACGCGTGCAGCAGCACTGGTTTCGGGCGATCTCCGAGGCCGAAACGCTCAGCGTGGAGTTCCGCCTGGTGCGCCCGGGCAACGAGGTGGTCCATGTGCTGGTGCGCAACGCACCCTTGCGCGATGCCAACGGCGCCGTCGTCAGCCAGCTCGGTTTCATGCAGGACATCACGCCCATGCGCACGCTGGAAGCCGACGCGCGCATCAAGGACGAGCTGAACCGCCAGATCATCTCCAGCAGCCCCGACTGCACCAAGGTGCTCGATCTGCAAGGCCGCGTGGTGCAGATGACGGCCCAGGGCTGCCGCCTGGTCGAGGTGGACGATTTCGAACAGGTGCGCAACAGCGAATGGGTCACCTGGTGGCCGGACGACGGGGCCTTGCTCTCGCGCGAAGCCCTGGAGAGCGCGCGCCAGGGCAAGAGCGCGCGCTTCGTGGCGTTCGGCAACACCTTCAAGGGCACACCCAAGTGGTGGGACACGGTGGTCACCCCCATCTGCGATGCGCAGAACCGGCCCGTGATGGTGCTGGCCGTCTCGCGCGACATCACCGCGCTGCACCAGCAGCAGGAAGAGATCCAGCGCTTCAACGTCGAGCTGGAAGCCCGCGTGCGGCAACGCACCGACGAACTGGCCGAAGCCAAGGAGCGCATCCACCAGGCCCTGCGCGATGCCCAGGCCCTCTACAACCAGGCGCCCTGCGGCTACCACTCGGTGGACGCCGACGGCGTGTTCGTGCTGATCAACCGCACCGCGCTGGACTGGCTGGGCTACGAGCGCGACGAGGTGGTCGGCAAGCTGCGCTTCCACGACATCGTGCCGCCCGAGCACCAGCACCTGGTCGGCGAGCGCCTGGCGCGCATGACGCGCGGCGAAAAACTGGAGGCCGCCGAGTTCCCGATCCGCCGCCGCGACGGCAGCACCTTCCTGGCCCTGCTCAGCAGCACCGCGGTCGTCGACGAAAACGGCCGTTTCGTCCGCACCAACAACACCCTGGTGGACATCACCGAACGCAAGGGCGCCGAGAACGCCCTCGCGGGACAGCGCAATTTCCTGCAGGCCATCACCAACAGCGTGCCGGTGCAGCTGGCGTTCTTCGACCGCGACCTGATCTGCCGCTTCGCCAACGCCAGCTACGCGCGCTGGGTGCAGGGCGATACCGAGCAGCTGATCGGCATGCACCTGAGCCAGATCGCGCGGCCCCAGGATTTCGAGGCCTCGCGCCTGAACCTGGCCGCCGCGCTGTCCGGCGAAATCCAGCGCTTCGAGGGCAAGCGCGCTTTCCCCGATGGCCACAGCTTCTACGCCGGCATCGAATACACGCCGTACTGGCATGCGGGTCAGGTGCAGGGGATCATCATCCAGATGATCGACCTCTCCCAGCGCAAGGCGTCGGAAGACCTGGTGCGCCAGGCCAACGGCCAGCTCAACAGCGCACTGCGGCAATCGCAGGACCTCTACAACAACGCGCCCTGCGGCTACCACTCGCTCGACGTCAACGGCATCTACGTGTCCATCAACGACACCGAGCTCGACTGGCTGGGCTACCGCCGCGACGAGGTGGTGGGCAAGATGGCCTTCCGCGACATGATGGCGCCGCGGCACACGGATCTGCTGGAGCACCGCATGCAGAAGATCCTGAAGGACGATGCCTTGGAGGCCGTGGAGTACGAGATGCGCCGCCGCGACGGCAGCACCTTCCACGCCCTGCTCTCGTCGTCCGCCGTGCGCGATGCCGACGGCCGCTTCCTGCGCAGCAACACCACGGTGGTGGACATCACGCTGCGCAAGGCGGCCGAGATGGCGCTGCGCGACAACCAGCGCTTCCTTCAGACCATCACCGACCACGTGCCTGGCCTGATCGCCTACCTCGATGCGGGCCTGCATTTCCGGTTCGCCAATGCCGAGCACCTGCGCGTCTATGGCATGGACCCCCAGTACATCATCGGGCGGCACATCGGTGAATGCGTGAAACCCGACGTCTGGGCCGACATCGAGCCTCGCATGCGGATGGCGCTGGCCGGCCAGCCCCACCACTTCGAGACCTGGCGCCCCACCATCGATGGCCAGCAGATCTTCGTGAGCGCGAGCTACCTGCCCGACTTCAATGACGAAGGCAAGGTGCAGGGCCTGTTCGTGCAGATCATCGACATCACCGACCGCAAACGCATCGAAGAGCGCGTCGTCCACCTCAACGAGGAACTGGAGCAACGCATCAGCGAGCGCTCGCTGGAACTGCTGGAGAGCGAACAGCGTTTCCGCCTCATGGTGGACAACCTGCGCGACTACTGCATCTTCTTCATGGATGCCGACGGCATCATCACCGATTGGACCGACAGCGCCCAGCGCATGGACGGCTATTCGCCCACGCAGATGCTGGGCCGCCATTACGGCGTGCTGTTCGATCCGGTCAACCCGGACCATGGCAAGGTCAGCGCCATGCAGATGCTGCGCCTGGCGGCCTCACGTGGGCAGCACGAGCTGCACAACTGGCACACCCGCAAGGACGGCTCGCAGTACTGGTCGCACTCGGTGCTCATTGCCCTGCGCGACGACAGCGGCGAACTCAAGGGCTTCGCCAAGGTCAACCGGGACATGACCGACGCCAAGCGGCTCGACGACCTGATGCGCAACATCAACGACGAGCTGGAGAACCGGGTGGTCGAGCGCACCGAACAGCTGCTCGCCGCCAACAAGGACCTGGAGTCGTTCTCGTACTCGGTCTCGCACGACCTGCGGTCGCCCCTGCGCCACATCTCCAGTTTCGTCAGCCTGCTGGAGGAACACCTCGGTGGCCAATGCGACGAGGTGAGCGCCCGCTACCTGAGCACGATCGGCAATTCAGCCCGGCACATGAGCCAGCTCATCGACGGCCTGCTCGCGTTCTCGCGCCTGGGGCGTTCGGCCGTGAACCTCACGGCGGTGGACTTCACCCTGCTGGTGGATGCGGTGGTCGGCCAGATCGGGCACGACACCGAAGGCCGGGTGGTCGACTGGGTGGTGGCGCCCGACCTGCCCGTGGTGCAGGGCGACGCCCTGCTGCTGCGCGAGGTCTGGGCCAACCTGTTGGGCAACGCCTACAAATACACCCGTCCGCGTGAAAGAACGCGCATCGAGGTGGGTTGGAGCATGGACCCTGTTGTCGGCTATACCTTCTTTGTTCGTGACAATGGCGTGGGTTTTGACACAAAATACGCCCAGAAGCTGTTTGGCGTTTTCCAACGCCTGCATCGCGCCTCGGAGTTTGAAGGCACTGGCATCGGCCTGGCACTGACGCGGCGCATCATTGAGCGACACGGCGGCACCATCTGGGCTGAAAGCCAGCTCGGAGAGGGCAGTGTGTTCTATTTTTCGCTACCTTTTGAAGGCGCCCATGGGTTCGAGTCTCCTCCCGACTCCATGCCGGCCGCCCTGGAACCATGAGCAAAAACGCCGACGCCATCCTTCTCGTTGAAGACAATCCCGACGATGCCGAGCTGACCAAGCTGGCCTTGGCGCGCCATGGGCTGGACGGGCGGGTGACGCACGTCTCGGATGGCATGCAGGCCCTGGACTACCTGCACCGCCGCAACGGTTTCACCAACCGCTCGGGCAGCAACCCCATGCTGGTGCTGCTGGACCTGAAGATGCCCCTGCTGGATGGCATCGGCGTGCTCCGGGAAATCAAGGGCTCGGACAACCTGCATCACATCCCCGTGGTGGTGCTGACCTCCTCCACCGAGCCGAGCGACCTGCTGCGCGCCTACGATGCGGGCACCAACGCCTACATCGCCAAGCCCACCGAGTTCTCGCAGTTCCTCAGCGCGATGAAGCACGTGTGCGAGTTCTGGATCAACATCAACCAGACCGCGCCGCAACTGCCCAGCGCGGGCGTGCGCACCACCGGTTTCGGCGACCTGATCTGATGAACCCGGGGCCCTCCTCGGGCCTCACCAGGTGTCGATGAATCGCCCCGGGCGGGGCTCTGACACCTTCGCCCCCGCCAGTCCCCTGACCAGCCAGTCGCGCGTGAGCGCCGGGTCGATCACGGCATCGATCTCGAGCGTGGTCGCCATCTGCACCGCCGAGCCATTGGCGACCTGCTGCGCCAGCAGCCGGTCGAACAAGGCATCGCGCCGCGGCCCCTCCGGCTCCGCTTCGAGCTCCTTGCGATAGCCCAGGCGCACGGCGCCTTCCAGCCCCATGGCGCCGAATTCGGCCGTGGGCCAGGCCACGGTGAAGGCCGGCGAATGGAACCCACCGGCCGTCATGCCCATGGCGCCCAGGCCGTAGCCCTTGCGCAGCACGACGCTGAAGAAGGGCACACGCAGGTCCGCCGCCACCACGAACAGGCGGCTGACGTGCCGCACCTGCGCCCTCGCTTCGATGTCCGGCCCGACCATGAAGCCGGGCGTATCGACCAGGCTCACGATGGGCAGGCCGTGTGCGTTGCACAGCTGCATGAACCGCGCGGCCTTGTCGGCGGCGTCGGCGTCGATCGCACCGCCCAGATGCAGCGGGTTGTTGGCCATCAGGCCCACCGCGCGCCCTTCGATGCGCGCCAGCGCGGTGTGGATGCCCACGCCGAAGCCGGTGCGCAGCGGCAGCAGGCTGCCGACATCGACCAGCCCTGCCATCGCCGCCTGGGTGTCGTACACACGCAGCCGGTTCTCCGGCACCACGTCGCGCAGGGCCCGGGCATCGGGTGCGCGTCCGCCGTCGACCGGGCCCTGGAAGAACGACAGGTATTGGCGGGCCACCGCCACCGCCTGCGCTTCGTCGTCCACCAGCACGTCGATCACGCCATTGGCGTGCTGTACGGGGCTCGGGCCGATCTGCTCGGGCCGGAACACGCCCAGCCCGCCCCCCTCCACCATGGCCGGGCCGCCCATGCCGATGTTGCTGCCCCGGGTGGCGATCACCACGTCGCAGCAGCCCAGCAAGGCGGCGTTGCCCGCAAAGCAGCGGCCACTGACGATGCCCAGCACCGGCACCTGGCCTGAGAGGCGCGCGAACGCGGCGAAGGTGCCCACATGCAGGCCGGCGACGATGGGCATGTCGGTGTCGCCCGGTCGGCCACCACCGCCTTCCGCGAACAGCACCACCGGCAGGCGCTGCGCCAGCGCCACGCCCAGCAGCCGATCGGTCTTCTGGTGGTTGCGCATGCCCTGCGTGCCCGCCAGCACCGTGGCGTCGTAGGCCATCACCGCGGCGCGCGACCGCTCGGCGCCGTGTTGGGCGGCATTGACGGAACCGATGCCGGTCACCATGCCGTCGGCCGGGGTGTGGGCGATCAGGTCGTCTTCGCTGCGGCGCTGGCGCTGCGCGGCCACCGCCAGCGCCCCGTACTCGATGAAGCCGCCCTCGTCGCAGAGGTCGGCGATGTTCTCGCGCGCCGTGCGCTGGCCGAGGGCGTGGCGGCGCGCCACCGCCTCAGGCCGGGCCGCGTCGAGCGTGCGGGCCTGGCGGTCGAGCAGGCGCTGCAGGTCGGGCCTGAGCGCGGCCGGCCCGGCCTGGACGGTCTCCTGCGGTGCGGTGGTGGGCGGGGTGGAAGCGCGTGCGACCGGCTCGGCGCGCAACAGGACGTCGCCCTGCTGCACCGACTCGCCCGGGGCGAACAACAGCTCCAGCACACGGCCAGGCGCTTCGGCACGCAGCTCGTGCTCCATCTTCATGGCTTCGAGGATCACCAGCACGTCGCCCTGGCGCACCGGGTCACCAGGGGCGACCAGCCATTGAACGATCTGAGCGGCCAGGGGAGAGCGCAAGGCATTCATGCGCCGATTCTGCGCGGCGCCAGGGCGCGCAGAGGTCAATCGGGAGACAGGGAAAAGAGCCGGAGCGAGGAGCTCCCTTTCCAGAGACACCGAGGGTCCGGCTGTGCCGGCCCGAAGTGTCGCCCCCCTTCAGGGGGTGGCGCCGCAGGCGACGCGGGGGGTGCTTTCAATAGATGTCGGAGTCGGCCCACTGGGACGAAGGACCGTCCTCGGCCGTCACGGGCACGTTGAGGTTCAGCACGAAGACGACTTCACCCCCGAAGCGGCCCACGCCCAGGCTTTTCATGAGCACCTGCTCCTGCTCGGGGCGCTCCATGCGCAGGAAGCAGATGGCCTGCTTGGTGCCTTCGTGCATGGCGGTCAGGATGTCGAGCCGCGTGATGCGCCCGAACTCACTGCACAGCTGGTGCAGTGCGGATTTCAGGCTGGAGACGTCGCTGTATTGCCTGAGTTCTGCGAGTGTGCTCACAATCAACTCCCTCAAAGTTCAAATCGGCGGTGGTGGCGATGCGGTGGCGCGAAAGTGTTGTGAAAACGGAGGCTTGGCATCGGCGATGGGGGCCATGTTAGAACATAAGCAACAAAATCTAACATTTATGTTACAAAAATTCCCCACATTTGGGGAGGTCGTGCGGAAGTTCACACGCCTGGGTCGACCTTACGCCCGCCATGTGTGCGGCAGATGACAGACGGTCTGTATGCTGCACCCTCGACCACCGAAACCCCTTGCCATGCGCCCTGGATCCGACAACCGCCCCCCTTTGGTCGCCGACACCGCGATGGAGCGCACCGGCGCCTGGACCGTGCCTCATCAGCGCGGTGAGCTCGATCGCCTGGCCCAGATGGCCACGCAGCTCGCGGGCACGGGCGCGGCGCTGCTGGTGGACCTGTCCCATGCGCCGCCCGAAGTTCTGGGCTCGCACGGGCTCGACCCGGATCAGGCGGCCAGGGCCCTGGAGGCCTGCACCGCGCTGCTGCGCGAGCGCGCCGATGTGGAGCGCTGGCTGCCCGAGACCGCCAGCCCTTGGCGCCACGGACATTGGCTGCCGGTGTTCGATGCGGTGGGACAGTCCGGCCTGCTGCTGCTCGACCACGGCCCGCGCGAACAGCCGGCGATGGGCACGCCCCTGCTGCAGTTGCTGTCGCAACATGCGGCCGATGTGCTGGCGCTGGCGCGCCGCTGCGAACAAAGCGAGCAGTACAACGCCAACGTGCTGCGCGAAAGCGAAAGCCGGCTCAACCTGACCGAGCACACGGCCGGCGCGGGCAGCTGGTCGCTGCAGCTCTCCACCCGCGAGGTGGTGCACTCGGACGAGTTCGCCACCATCCTTGGACTGGCCGATCACCGGCAGGTGCGCAACCTCGAGGACATGGTGCAGCGCTACTCCCCCGAGTGGCGCAACGGCATCCGCCAGCGCCTGGAGCGCTGCGCGCAGTACGGCGAAGGCTTCGACGAGGAGATCCAGGTGATGGTCGAAGGCGGTGCGCCCAAGTGGGTGCGCACCGTGGGCACCGCCGTGCGGCGCGCCAACGGCCAGATCGTGCGCATCCAGGGCGCGATCCAGGACATCTCGGCGCAGAAGCAGGCCCAGCAGGACACGCTGCGCCTGGCGATGCGCCTGACCACCACCCTGGCCAGCATCACGGAAGCCTTCGTCACGCTGGACCGGCAGTGCTGCTTCACCTACCTCAACCAGGAGAGCGAACGGCTGCTGCAGAAGACCACCGCCGATCTGCTGGGGCTGGAGGTCTGGCAAGGTTTCAGCGCCGGCCTCTCGCAGCGCCTGAAAGACCAGCTCACGAAATCGCTCAACACCAACCGCCGCGTGGAGCTGGAAGACTTCTTCCCCACGCTGGGCAAATGGCTGGAGGTTCGGGCCTACCCGTTCGCCGAAGGCCTGGCGGTCTACTTCCGCGACGTCACCGAACGGCGGCGCTCGCAGGAACAGCTGATGCTGCTGGAGACCAGCGTGTCCCGGCTCAACGACATCGTGGTGATCGCCGAGACCGGCGCGGGCAGCGACGACCAGGAGCCGCGCATCGTGTTCGTGAACGACGCCTTCGAGCAGCACACCGGCTACAGCCGCGCCGAGGTGCTGGGGCAGACGCCACGCATGTTGCTCGAACTCGACCCGGCCATCCCCAAGCTGCGCGAACTCGCGCAAGGCCTGCAGCAGACGCAACAGGCGCGCACCGAACTGATGGTGCGCCGCAAGAACGGCGCCATGTTCTGGGTGGAGCTCGAGGTGGTGTCGGTGCAGGCCACCGCCGAAGAGGTGACGCACTGGGTGGCGGTGGGGCGCGACATCACGCAGCGCAAGACCGCCGAGGACATGATCCGCCACCTGGCGTTCTACGACGCGCTGACCGACCTGCCCAACCGCCAGCTGCTGCTGGACCGGCTGCAGCAGGCCCTGGCGGCGAGCGCGCGCTCGGGCCAGCACGGTGCGCTGATGTTCATCGACCTGGACAACTTCAAGATCCTCAACGACACGCTGGGCCACCACATGGGCGACCAGCTGTTGCAGAAGGTGGCCGCGCGCCTGACCAAGAGCGTGCGCAAGACCGACATGGTCGCGCGCCTGGGCGGCGACGAGTTCGTGGTGATGGTCGACGACCTGAGCACCGACCCGGACGCCGCCGCCTTCAAGGCCACCGCCCTGGCCGAGAAGGTGCTCAACACGCTGCGAGAGCCCTTCCAGCTCACCGGCCACCAGCATTTCGCCACCCCCAGCATCGGCGTGACCTCGTTCAACGGCCAGCAGAGCGACGTGGGCGAGCTGCTCAAGCAGGCCGACCTGGCGATGTACCAGGCCAAGTCGCTGGGCCGCAACACGCTGTGCTTCTTCGACCCCAACATGCAGGCCACGGTGAGCGCCAACGCCACCGTGAGCTCCGACCTGCGCGTGGCGCTGAGCGAGCAGCAATTCGTCGTGCACTACCAGCCGCAGGTGGACCGCGTGGGCGTGATCACCGGCGTGGAGGCCCTGGTGCGCTGGCAGCACCCGCAGCGCGGCCTGATGTTCCCGGCCGATTTCATTCCCGTGGCCGAAGACACCGGCCTGATCCTGCCGCTGGGCCAGTGGGTGCTGGAGAAGGCCTGCGAGCAGCTCGCGGCCTGGGCCGACCGGGCGCAGACCGCCAACCTGAGCATCGCGGTCAACGTGAGCGTGCGCCAGTTCCGCCACCCCGATTTCGTGGACATGGTGATGGCCGCGATCACGCGCACCGGCATCCGACCGCACAAGCTCAAGCTCGAGCTCACCGAAAGCCTGCTGGCCGACCGCATGGAGATCACCATCGACAAGATGGGCATGCTCAAGGCTTTGGGCGTGACGCTCTCGCTCGACGACTTCGGCGTCGGCTATTCCTCGCTCTCGGTGCTCAAGCGCCTGCCGCTGGACCAGCTCAAGATCGACAAGGGCTTCGTGGCCGACGTGCTCACCGACCCGAACGACGCCGCGATCTCGCGCGCCATCATCGCGCTGGCACAAAGCCTGAGCCTGCAGGTGGTGGCCGAAGGCGTGGAAACGCAGGAACAGCGCGACTTCCTGGCCTACCAGGGCTGCGACCAGTTCCAGGGCCACCTGTTCGCCAAGCCCCTGCCCATCGAGGCGCTCGACGCCCTGCTGCAGAACCCGACCGCGGGCATGCTGGTGCTGTCCTGAACGGCGGCAGCCCCACCCCTCACCAGTTGGTGATGGTGGGGTTCTGGAAGCTGTAATGGTTGGGCAGGGCCAGGTTGGAGAACGAGAACGACAGGCTCACGTCCAGCGCCGTCACCTGGTGCCACCAGCCCAGGGGCAGGAACACCGTCTCGCCCGGCTCGACGATCACCTCGAGCACTGTGGCCTGGCTGAACAGCGGATAACGCGCGAGGTCCGGCCGGTCCAGATCGATCGGGCTGTAGACCTCGAAGTGGTTGTAGAGCAGCGGCGTCTGCAAGGGTGAGATGAAGCGCCAGCGCTTGCGCCCCACGATCTGCGTGTGGCACAGCATGAGCGTGTCGTGGTGCAGCGGCGTGACCGTGCCCGCCGGGCCGAACCAGAACGAGGCGCGGCGCGCCAGCTGCGAGGGGTCGCAGAAGGCCGGCAGGCTGCCGATGTCGGCCAGGATGGGCGCGAATTCGGGCCGCGCCAGCATCTCGTTGTTGGCGGTCAGGTAGTAGTCGTTGGTGGTGCCGCCGGCCAGCACCTGATCGACAAAATTCGCCAGGCCCACGCTGCGCCGGTGGTCCAGCTTGTTGACCTCGTAGTTCGGGTCCGCGCTGCGCTCGGCCTGGATCTCCACCTGCAAATGACCGAAGCGCTCGCGCAGGTCCTGGGGCGACCAGCGTTGCAGGGCGGGCCAGTCGCGCGCCACGCCAGTGAGCACCAGCGGGCGGCTGCCCACCACGTATTTCTCGACGAACTCGTCCAGCGGCACGTCGCCGCGCTTCTCCACCTGCCCATAGCGCGGGTTCAGCTCCAGCAGCTTCTGCTGGTTGGCCATCACCGATTCGAGCTTGGTCTGCAGCTGCTGAAACTTGCGCGCGGCAAGGAACGCCGGGTCGCTGTCCATCGCCCGGATCGCGGGCTCGCACTCGGCCGGGTCCAGGCCCGCCTCGGTCATGGTGACCAGCATGGATGCGGGCGTGCAATGGCGCAGCCGGTTCTCGGCGATCCATTGCAGCCAGCCCGCGTCGAGCGGGCGAAAGGGCGCCGCCTCCAGAGGCTTGGGCGCGGCGGGAATGGTGGGCGGGTTCATGGCGGCGGCCAGTATCGCACCCGCCGGGTGTCGAAACGTGTCGGATGGTTACCCGGTGAACAGCGCCACGTTGCCCCCGGCCGCCGTGGTGTTGATGGTGAGCGTCTGCTCGGCGCAGAAGCGCTGCAGGTAGTGCGGACCGCCCGCCTTGGGCCCGGTGCCGCTGAGGCCTTCGCCCCCGAAGGGCTGCACGCCCACGACAGCGCCGATCATGTTGCGGTTCACGTAGACGTTGCCCACGCGCGCCGCGCCGGCCAGCGCCAGCGCCCGGCTGTCGATGCGGGTCTGGATGCCCAGCGTGAGGCCGTAGCCCAGCGCGTTGATCTGCTGGATGACGCCCATCGGGTCGCCGCCCCAGCGCACCACCTGCAGCACCGGGCCGAAGATCTCCTGCGCCACCTCGGCGATGCCACCCACCTCGTACATGCGCGGCGCGACCAGCTGAGGCAGGGCCGGCGAGCGGTTCGCGTCGAGCAGCGGCCGGGCCTGGGCATTCAGGCGCTGCAGATGGCGGCCGATGCCCTCGAAGGCTTCGGCGTCGATCACCGGCCCCAGGTCGGTGGCCAGATCGGCCGGGTCGCCCGCCACCAGCTCGCTCGCCGCGCCCTGGATCATCGCGATCACGCCATCGGCCACGGCCTCGTGCACGCACAACAGGCGCAGCGCCGAACAGCGCTGGCCCGCGCTGCGGAACGCGCTCTGCACCACGGCATCGGCCACCTGCTCGGGCAGGGCCGTGCTGTCCACCAGCATGGCGTTGATGCCACCGGTCTCGGCGATCAGCGGCACGATGGGGCCGTCCTTCGCGGCGAGCGCGCGCTGGATCAGCTTGGCCACCTGCGTCGAGCCGGTGAACACCACGCCGGCCACGCCGGGCTGCGCCACCAGCGCCGCGCCCACGGTATCGCCCGGGCCGTGCAGCAACTGCAGCGCGTCGGTAGGCACGCCCGCCGCGTGCAGCAGCTTCACCGCTTCGAGCGCGATGGCGGGGGTCTGCTCGGCCGGCTTGGCCAACACGGTGTTGCCCGTGACCAGCGCCGCCGCCACCTGGCCGGTGAAGATCGCCAGCGGGAAATTCCAGGGGCTGATGCAGACCCAGGCGCCGCGCCCTTCCAGGCGCAGCGTGTTGCTCTCGCCGGTGGGCCCGGGCAGGGCCTGCGGTGCCATCACGCGCTCGGCGTCGTTCGCGTAATAGCGCAGGAAATCGATCGCCTCGCGCACCTCGGAGACCGCGTCGTTCCAGCCCTTGTGCGCTTCCTTCACCAGCAGCGCGCACAGCCGCGGCATCTGCTGCTGCATGGCGTCGGCCGCGCGGCGCAGCGTGGCCGCGCGCTCGGCCAGCGGCGTGTGGTTCCAGCCGGCAAAGGCCCGCACGGCGGCATTCACGGCGGCCGGCGCGTCGGCGGCGCGGGCCTCGGCCACCGCAGGCACCACCAGCGCCGCGTGCGCGGCCAGCAGCGGCTCGCGGTGCGCGACCACCGCGAGGTCCAGCCCCTGGCTGTTGGGGCGCGCCGGGCCGTACAGGTCGGGCGGCAAGGGCAGCGTGGACGCGAGGGCCTCGGGCCGGGACTGTGCCAGCGGCGACACCAGCAGCTCGTCCATGCCCACCGACTCGTCGGCCAGCTGGTGCACGAACGACGAGTTCGCGCCGTTCTCCAGCAGGCGGCGCACCAGGTAGGCCAACAGGTCGCGGTGCGCGCCCACCGGGGCGTAGACGCGGCACGAGACGGCCGGGTTCTTCAACACCTCGCGGTAAATGCCTTCGCCCATGCCGTGCAGGCGCTGCAACTCGAACGGCGTGCCCTGCTTCGCCGCCATCTGCAGGATGGCCGCGATGGTGCCCGCGTTGTGCGTGGCGAACTGCGGGTGGATCGCGTCGTGCGCCGCGAACAGGGCCCGCGCGCAGGCCAGGTAGCTCACGTCGGTATGCGGCTTCTGCGTGAACACCGGGTAGGCCGGCAGGCCCAGCTCCTGCGCGCGCTTGATCTCGGCGTCCCAGTACGCGCCCTTGACCAGGCGGCACATGAACTTCAACCGGTGCTGCCGCGCCAGGCCCGCCACGTGCTCGATCAGCTCGACCGCCCGCGTCTGGTAGGCCTGCAAGGCCAGGCCGAAACCCTGCCATTGGGGGCAGTGTTGCGCCACCCGGGTCGCCAGGGCCTCGAACACGGCCAGCGAGAGTTCGAGCCGGTCCACCTCTTCCGCGTCGATGGTGAGGTTGAGGCTGGCGGCGGCCGCCGCCTCGCACAGCGACCACACGCGCGGCACGAGCTCGCGCATCACGCGGTCGTGTTGCGCGTCCTCGTAGCGCGGGTGCAAGGCGCTGAGCTTGATCGAGATGCCGTCGTTCTGGCCCGGGTGCCGCGCCGGGTCGGCGCTGCGCGCGATCGCCGCGATGGCGTTGCGGTAGCTCGCGAGGTAGCGCAGGGCGTCTTCGTCGGTGCGGGCGCCCTCGCCCAACATGTCGAAGCTGAAGCGCAGGTTGGCCTGGCGCCTGCGCGCCGAGGCGGCCTCCTTCATGCCCTCCTCGATGGTCTGCCCCAACACGAACTGGCGGCCCAGCAACTGCACCGCGCGCAGCGTCGCGGCCACCACGGTCTTGGCGCCCAGCTTGGCCATCAGACCGGGCTCGCTGCCCGCCTGCGGCAGGAAATGCTTGGACATGGCGATCGCCGTGGACGAGAGGCGCGCCAGCGTCGAGTCGGCCGCGCCATCGAAGTCGGCTCGGCCCAGCTGGTCGGCGGTGAGGGCGATCGCGGTCTCGGCGTCGGGCACGCGCAGCAGCGCCTCGGCCAGTCGCATCAGGGCCAGGCCCTCGGCGCTGGAGATCGGGTACTCCTTGAGCAGGCTCTCCATGGCCCAGAACGGCGGCGGGTTCTCGCGCACCGCGCGCACCCAGGGCGCCGCATGGTCCGCGGCGGCTACCCAATCCAGGGCACCGCGCAAGGCGCTCAGGCGCTGGGCGAGAACGCCGGCTTCGGGGCGGTAAGGGAACGGCAGGCGGTCTTGGGCACGGGGCATTGGAACACTCCAGAAAGGCGGGCAATCGGTGAATTCACGCATGGTGCCGCCGAATCAGCCGAGTTTTTCACCAAAAATATCAGCTCCAACCGGATAATTCACCACCATGTCCGACACCCAGGAACCCGATCGCATCGACCTGAAGATCCTGCAGCTCCTGCAGGCCGACGGCCGGCTGACCAACCTCAAGCTGGCCGAGGCGGTGGCCCTGTCACCCACCGCCGTGCTCGCGCGCACCCAGCGCCTGCAGCGCGACGGCTACATCCTGGGCTACGAGGCGCGGCTGAACCCGCTCAAGCTCGGGCGGGGCATGATGGTCTTCGTCGAGGTGCTGCTCGACCGCACCACGCCCAACGTGTTCAACGAATTCAAGGCCGCCGTGCAGGTGCGCGACGAGATCATGGAATGCCACATGGTCGCCGGCGGTTTCGACTACCTGCTCAAGACCCGCATGGCGGACATGGCCGCCTACCGCGACTTCGCCGGCAGCGTGTTGTGGCAGCTGCCCGGCGTGCGCGAGACGCGAACCTACGCGGTGATGGAAGAGGTGAAGAACAGCTCGCGGCTGCCCTTGTGATCCATTGACGCCGCCGTTGACACGCCCACCCGGCGCCGCACAATGGCACTCTCACCCATGGGAGCCGCCATGCACCACACCACCATCACCCCCCTGTTGCTGGGCGTCACGCTGGCCGCCACCACCGCGCACGCCCAGAGCATCAAACCCGGCCTGTGGGAGATGACCCAGAAGGTCGGTGGCAGTGCCCAGATGGACCAGGCCATGGCGCAGATGCAGCAGCAGATGGCCAGCATGCCGCCCGCGCAACGCAAGCAGATGGAGGACATGCTGGCCAGACAGGGCAAGGCCATGCCCACGCCGGGCTCGGGCGGCGGCATGGCCATGAAGGTCTGCATCACGCCCGAGATGGCCGCGCGGCAGGACATGCCGATGCAAGGCGATGGCGACTGCACCAACACCGTCACCTCGCGCAGCGCCACCGCGCTCAAGATGAGTTTCGTCTGCAAGAAGCCCCCGTCCTCGGGCGAAGGCACCTACACCTTCAGCGGCGACGCCGCCTACACCGTGAAGATGGTGATGAACACCACGCACCAGGGCAAGCCCCAGACCATGACCATGGACGGCCAGGGCAAGTGGCTGTCGGCCGACTGCGGGACGGTCAAGCCAAGGAAGTGAGCTTGGCGGGGCGGCCGCCGAACACGGCGCGCCCCACGCGCACCATGGTCGAGCCGGCGGCGATGGCGGCCTCGAGGTCATCGCTCATGCCCATGGACAGCGTGTCGAGTGCCAAGCCCGCGCCATTGAGTTGATCAAACAACTCCTTCACCTGCAGGAACACCGCGCGCTGGGCTTCGAAGGTCTCGGCCGGTTCGGGGATGCACATCAGGCCGCGCAGGCGCAGGTTCGGCAAGCGCGCCACCGCCTGCGCCAGTTCGCGCAGTTCGGCCGGCGCCACGCCCGCCTTCGTGAGGCCACCGTCCACATTCACCTGCAGGCACACCTGCAAGGGCGGCAGCCCTTCGGGGCGCTGTTCACTGAGGCGCTCGGCGATCTTGAGCCGGTCCACCGATTGCACCCAGTCGAAATGCGCGGCCACCAAACGGGTCTTGTTGCTTTGCAGCGGGCCGATGCAGTGCCATTGCGTTGGCGTCGGCGCAACAGCCGACTCGCGCAGCGCGAGGATCTTCTCGACGCCTTCCTGCACGTAGTTTTCGCCAAAACACCGCTGACCGGCGGCCTGCGCCTGACGAACGGCGTCCGGTCCGAAGGTCTTGGAAACCGCGAGCAAAACCACCGCCTCCACGGGGCGTCCGGCATGTGAACAAGCACGCGAAATGCGCTCTTTCAGCCCTTGGAGATTGCGTTCAATGGTCGTCATAATCTGCCGTCATACCTCAACACCGCACGGGACCCCGGGATGGATATCACCCAACTGCTGGCTTTCAGCGTCAAGAACAAAGCATCCGATCTTCATCTCTCGGCCGGTCTTCCACCCATGATACGGGTGCATGGTGATGTGCGACGCATCAACGTCGAACCGCTGGACCACAAGCAGGTCCACGGCATGGTGTACGACATCATGAACGACAGCCAGCGCAAGCAGTACGAAGAGTTCCTGGAGTGCGACTTCTCGTTCGAGATCGAAGGCCTGGCCCGCTTCCGCGTCAACGCCTTCAACCACAACCGCGGCGCTGGCGCGGTGTTCCGCACCATCCCGAGCAAGATCCTCACGCTGGAGCAACTCAACGCACCCAAGATCTTCGGCGACCTCGCGCTGCGCCCGCGCGGCCTGGTGCTGGTGACCGGGCCCACCGGCTCGGGCAAGTCCACCACGCTCGCCGGCATGGTCAACCACCTCAATGAAACCGAGTACGGCCACATCCTCACGGTGGAAGACCCGGTGGAGTTCGTGCACGAGTCCAAGAAGTGCCTGGTCAACCAGCGCGAGGTGGGCCCGCACACGCTGAGTTTTTCGAACGCGCTGCGCTCGGCGCTGCGCGAAGACCCGGACGCGATCCTGGTCGGCGAAATGCGCGACCTCGAAACCATCCGCCTGGCGATGACCGCCGCCGAGACCGGCCACCTGGTGTTCGGCACGCTGCACACCTCCAGCGCGGCCAAGACCATCGACCGCATCATCGACGTGTTCCCGGCCGAAGAGAAAGACATGGTGCGCGCGATGCTCTCCGAATCGCTGGTGGCGGTGATTTCGCAGACGCTGTGCAAGACCAAGGACGGCTCGGGCCGTGTCGCGGCGCACGAGATCATGCTGGGCACCAGCGCGATCCGCAACCTGATCCGCGAGGCCAAGGTGGCGCAAATGTATTCGGCCATCCAGACCGGCAACAGCGTGGGCATGCAGACGCTGGACCAGAACCTCTCGGAGCTGGTCAAGCGCAATGTGATCAGCCCGGCGGAAGCACGCGGCAAGGCGAAGATCCCCGAGAACTTCCCGGGCTGAAATGACGACACCCACGCTCCACCGCTGCGCGGGTCGCTGCCCCCCAAGGGGGCTGGCCTTGCTTGGGGCGGCCCTGCGCGGCGGCCGTCGCTGCTGATCAAAGGACACTCTCATGGAACGCGACCAGGCATCCAAATTCATCAACGACCTGCTGCGCCTCATGCTCAGCCGCTCGGGCAGCGACCTGTTCCTGACCGCCGATTTTCCGCCAGCGATCAAGGTCGACGGCTCGGTCGTCAAGGTGTCGCCGCAACCCCTGAACGCCACGCACACGCTGGCGCTGGCGCGCGCCATCATGAACGACAAGCAGGCCGCCGAATTCGAGCGCACCAAGGAGTGCAACTTCGCGATCTCGCCGCCGGCCATCGGGCGCTTCCGCGTCAACGCCTTCATCCAGCAGGGCAAGGTCGGCATGGTGCTGCGCACGATTCCCGCCGTGCTGCCCACCATCGACAAGCTCGGCCTGCCCCAGGTGCTCAAGGACGTGGCGCTCTCCAAGCGCGGCCTGTGCATCCTGGTCGGCGCGACCGGCTCGGGCAAGTCCACCTCGCTCGCGGCCATGGTGGACTGGCGCAACGAGAACACGCACGGCCACATCATCACGGTGGAAGACCCGATCGAGTTCGTGCACCCGCACAAGAACTGCGTGGTGACGCAGCGCGAAGTGGGCCTGGACACCGACAGCTGGGAGGCCGCGCTGAAGAACACGCTGCGCCAGGCGCCCGATGTGATCCTGATGGGCGAGATCCGCGACCGCGAAGCCATGGAGCACGCGATCCAGTTCTCCGAGACCGGCCACCTGTGCCTGGCCACGCTGCACGCCAACAGCGCCAACCAGGCGCTGGACCGCATCATCAACTTCTTCCCCGAAGAGCGCCGTGCCCAGCTGCTGATGGACCTGTCGCTGAACCTGCGCGCGCTGGTCTCCCAGCGCCTGGTGCCGCGCCAGGACAACAAGGGCCGGCACGCGGCGGTGGAGATCATGCTGAACTCGCCGCTGATCTCCGACCTGATCTTCAAGGGCGATGTCGCCGAGATCAAGGAGATCATGAAGAAGAGCACCCAGATGGGCATGCAGACCTTCGACCAGGCGCTGTTCAACGCCTTCGAGGCCAACCTCATCACGCTCGAAGACGCGCTGCGCAACGCCGATTCGCTCAACGACCTGCGGCTGCAGATCAAGCTCAACAGCCAGCGCGCCAAGTCGCTGGACCTGGCGGCGGGCACCGAGCACCTCACCATAGTTTGACCCCCCCGCGCCGCGCTGGCGCGCGTCACCCCCTCAAGGGGACAATGTCTGCGGCCCGGCAAAGCCGGTTCCGCGACATTTCTTGTATTGGAAGCTTCTTCACATGACCAGCATCGCCGAACGCACCTACGAATCCACCCCTGCGCGCAAGGTCGCCTTCATCGGCCTGGGTGTCATGGGGTACCCCATGGCCGGGCACTTGGCGCGCGCCGGCCACGCTGTGACGGTCTACAACCGCTCCAGCGCGAAGGCGGCCGCTTGGGTGGCCGAGTTCGGCGGGGCGCACAAACCGACGCCGCGCGAGGCGGCCCAGGGCGCCGACATCGTGTTCGCCTGCGTGGGCAACGACGACGACCTGCGCTCCATCGTGCTCGGTGCCGACGGCGCTTTCGCCGGCATGTCGCCCGGCGCCGTGTTCGTGGACCACACCACCGCCTCGGCCGACGTGGCGCGCGAGCTGCATGGCGCGGGCAAGGCATTGGGCATCGCTTTCGTGGATGCCCCCGTCTCGGGTGGCCAGGCGGGCGCGCAGAACGGCGCCCTGACCGTGATGTGCGGCGGTGAGGCGGCCGCGTTCGACGCCGCCAGGCCGGTGGCCATGGCCTTCTCGCGCGCCTTCACCCGCATGGGCGAGAGCGGCGCCGGCCAGCTCACCAAGATGGTCAACCAGATCTGCATCGCCGGCCTGGTGCAAGGCCTGTCCGAAGCGATCGCCTTCGGTCAGAAGGCCGGCTTGGACATGACCCAGGTGCTGGACGTGATCGGCAAGGGCGCGGCCCAGAGCTGGCAGATGGACAACCGGGGCAAGACCATGGTGGCCGACAAGTTCGACTTCGGCTTTGCCGTGGACTGGATGCGCAAGGACCTGGGCCTGGTGCTGGACGAAGCCAAGCGCAACGGCGCGCGCCTGCCGGTCACCGCGCTGGTGGACCAGTTCTACGCCGACGTGCAGGCCATGGGCGGCCAGCGCTTCGACACCTCCAGCCTCATCAAACGCTTGAGGTAGGTTCCCCCCGCGCCGCCTTCGGCGTCACCCCCCAGGGGGCAACACGTGCGGCCCGGCGAAGCCGGTTCCGCCGTGTTCTGGATGGCGCTACCGCTGGCGCCGCTGTTTGCTTACTTCGCAGGGTTGGTGGGCGCCGGCTGCTTGGCGGCGCCGATGTTGGCGAGTTCCTGCTCGGAGATGATTTCGAACACGCGCACCACGCGCGACACGTTCTGCGTGTTGCGCGCGATGTCGGTGGCGCGGTCGGCTTCGCGCTGCGTCACACGGCCCATCAGGTACACCGTGCCACGCTCGGTCAGCACCTTGAAGGCGCTGGCCGAGAGGTCCTTGGCGTCCACCAGCGAGGCCTTCACCCGGCCGGTGATCAGCGTGTCGCTCGCGCGCTCCTTGAGCGAGGGGCTGTTGGTCACGCCCAGCTCGTTGATGACCTCGCGCACGTTCTCCACGCCGGACACGATCTGCGTGACCTTGGTCTTGATCGCCTCGCTGGAGGCCTCGCCGGTGATCAGCACGCGGCGGTTGTAGCTGGAGAGGTTGTAGCGCGCGTGCGCGTCGCCCAGCTCGTCCTTCAGGCGGTTGGACGCCCTCAGCTCGATGCCCTGGTCGTCGAGCTGCGCGCCCGAGGTGCGGCGGTCCACCGCCACCAGCGCGGTCACGGCCGCGCCGCCCACCACCAGGGGCGCGCAGGCGCTCAGCGTGGCGCCCAGGGCGGCCACGGCGAGCGCGGCGGCGGCGATGCGATGGAAGGAAGGGGTGTTCTTGATCTGGCTCATGAGGCACTCTCCATAGGGGTGTTGGACTCGTCGGGCAGGCCCAGCAGCTGGGCGTCCACGCCGTCGCAAATGCAGTGCAGCACGAGGTGATGCACTTCGAGGATGCGGGCCGGCAGCTCGTGCGGCACGCACAGGTGCACGTCGGTGTCGCGCAGTTGCATCGAGAGGCGGCCGCCGCGCGCGCCGGTGAGCGCCACCACGACCATTTCGCGCTCGTGCGCGGCCTCCACCGCCGCCAGCACGTTGGCCGAATTGCCACTGGTGGACAGCGCCAGCAGCACATCACCGGCCTGGCCGAGCGCGCGCACCTGGCGGGCGAACACCGCGCGGGCATCGAAATCGTTGGCGATGCCGGTGAGCACCGCCGCGTCGGACGAGAGCGAAAACGCCGCCAGCTCGGGCCGCTCGCGTTCGTAGCGGCCCACGAAGCTGGCCGCGAAGTGCTGCGCGGCCGCGGCCGAAGCGCCATTGCCGCAGGCCAGCACCTTGCCGCCGCCCGTGACGCTGGCCAGCACGGCCGCGATGGCCGACTCCACCATCGGTGCCAGGGACTGGGCGCACTGGTACTTCAGGTCGGCGCTGTCGATGAACTGTTGCTGGATGCGTTGCAGAAGCATGGCGCGATCATAGCGGTGAGGGGTGTATCCATTTGCTCAGAATGCCACGGAGGCATCGAAGGCGGCGCGCAGCCACTCGATGCGCACCGGCGTCGGCGCGTCGAACGCGCCATCGATCAGCACCACATCGAAGCGGCATGCAGGCTCTGAGCCGAGCCGCAGCAAAAAGTGCCGCGCCGCGAACACGATGCGGCGTTGTTTCACCCCGGTGATGCTGGCGCCGGCCCCACCCTGGCGCTGGCTGGCGCGCTGGCGCACCTCGACGAAGACCAGCGTGCCATCGGGCTCGCGCATAATCAAATCGACTTCGCCACCGCCCCGGCCCGGGGTCCTGAAGTTGCGCCGCACCAGCGCCAGGCCATGGCGCCGCAGGTGGACCAGGGCCGCATCCTCCGCGGCGTCGCCCCGGTCCTTGGTGGTCTGTTTCGCCGCGCCGCTCCCCGAGGGCGCCGCCTGTTTTCTGGATGTCCACATTGTCTGCAAGCACTCCATCCCTGTTGGCCGCCGCCCGCGACGCGGCGGGGCACCAGCATTATCCGCAGGGCGCGCTCTACATGGTCGCCACCCCCATCGGCAACCTGGCCGACATCGGGTTGCGCGCGCTGCAGGTGCTCTCGCTCGTGGACACCGTGGCCTGCGAGGACACGCGCCACACCGCCGCGCTGCTGCAGAGCTACGGCCTGCACAAGCCGCTGCTGGCGCTGCACGAACACAACGAGGCCGAGGCCGCGCAGACCGTGGTGCACCGCCTGCAGGAAGGCCAGCGCATCGCCTACGTGAGCGACGCCGGCACACCCGGGGTGAGCGACCCGGGCGCGCGCCTGGCCGCGGCCGTGGCCGGCGCCGGCCTGCGCTGCCTGCCGATCCCGGGCGCCAGCAGCATCACCGCGCTGCTCAGCGTGGCCGGGCACAGCGGCTGGGACGGTCGTTTCGTGTTCGCTGGCTTTCTCTCGCCCAAGGCGGCCGAGCGCCAGCGCGAGGTGCAGCAGATCGGCGCCGATGCGCGCGCCTGCGTGCTGCTGGAGGCGCCGCACCGCATCGAGGCTTTGGCCAAGGACCTGGCCACCCTGGGCCCACGGACCCTGACCGTGGGGCGCGAGCTGACCAAGCAGTTCGAGGAGATCGCGCCCATGCCCGCCGAGGCCCTGCCCGGCTGGCTGCAGGCCGGCGCGCACCGCACGCGCGGCGAGTTCGTGTTGATGGTGCACCCGCTGACGGCCGAGGCGGTCGAAGCCGGCGCGGTGGACGCGGCGGCGCTGCGCACGCTGGACCTGCTGCTGGCCGAACTGCCGCTGAAGACCGCCGTGCGCCTGTGCGCGGAGATCACCGGCCAGCCCCGCAACGCCCTGTACGAGGCCGCGCTGGCCCGGCGGGCCGATCAGTAGATCACGCGCGCCGTGTGGTCGGGGCCCGATCGGGACCCCGGTTCGCGCGCCGGGGGCGGTGCGTCGGGCACCTCGGTGGCCTCGACATCCACCACATCGCCCATGGGCCGGCGCACGCCGCCCGTGCCACCTGGCCACACGCCCTGGGTGTAGCGCTGCGAGGTCTGGCGAAAACGGCTGAACACCACCGCCGGAGCGGGCTTGCGGCCGGTCACCAGCGACCAGAGCGAGACGCCGACCACCACCACCAGGGACGCCAGCAGCAGGCTGAGCACGAAGACCAGGGCGGCCAGGGCCAGCGCCAGCCGGATCACGCCACGCAGCACGCGGCCAAAGAAGTCGAAGAGTCCATTCATGGATGAGAGAGCCTCCTGGCCCCGAGGGAGTTCCTGAACTGGCGCGAACACCAGGCATGCCACCCGGCATGGGGCAAACAGCGGGCAGATGGGGGCATTCTGGCGGTTTGCAAGCCACCTCGCGGTATGCTCCCGCGTGTGAAACCGATCTACCAGTACTTCTTCCGCGGCCTGATCACCTTCCTGCCGGTGGCGCTCACGGTCTACGTGCTGTACCTGTTCATCGTCTGGGTGGAAACCATCGCCATGTGGGCGATCCGACCGCTGGTCGGCGACTTCTACCTGCCTGGCCTGGGCATCGTGATCGGCGCGGCCATGATCTTCGGCCTGGGTTTCCTGATCTCCCAGCCCGTGACGGCGCGCATGCTCTCCTGGGTGGAGCTGCCGTTCACCAACCTGCCGGTTGTCAAAAGCATCTATTCCTCGCTCAAGAGCTTCGCCGACTACTTCGCGCCCAACAAGAAGGACGCCCAGCAGCAGGTGGTGATGCTGAAGATGCCGGACAACGAGATGACCATCGTCGGCCTGGTGACGCGCCAGAACATGGCCGGCCTGCCGCCCGGGCTGGCCGAGCTGGACCACGTGGCGGTCTACCTGCCCATGGGCTACATGATCGGCGGCTACACCGTGTTCGTGCCACGCAGCTGGACCACGCCGATCGAGATGTCGGTCGAGGAAGCCATGCGAGCCTCGCTGCTCGCCTGGATGAGCACGAAGTAACCCCCCGCGCCGCCTACCTACGGCGTCACCCCCCAGGGGGCAACACCAGCGGCCTGGCAAAGCCAGTTCCGCGGTGTTCTGGCCCGCGGAACTTGCGCCCGGACGGATCTTCCAATCAGACTGCCGTCTTTGGAGACTTGCATGAGCACCCATCCCCTCCGCCGCCGCCTTCTCATCGCCAGCGCCGCCGCCGTGGCCGCACCGGCCTGGCTGTCGCCCGCGATCGCCCAGCCGAAGCCCCTGCGCCCCACGCCGAGCCAGACCGAAGGCCCGTTCTACCCGGTCACGCTGCCGGCCGACAGCGATGCCGACCTGCTCAGGAACGGCAAGGCGGTCTACAGCAAGGGCCAGCCGACCTGGGTCGACGGCACGGTGACCGACCTTGCCGGCGTGCCGGTGGCGGGCGCGGTGGTGGAGATCTGGCAGTGCGACCACGAAGGCCGCTACCACCACCCCGGCGACGGCGGCAAGGCCGACCCGGCGTTCCAGGGCTTCGGCCAGGTCACGGTGGGCCGCGACGGGCGCTACCGCTTCCGCACCCTCAAACCCGTGCCCTACACCGGCCGCACGCCGCACATCCATGTGAAGGTGCGGCTGGACCGGCAGGAATTGCTTACCACCCAGCTGTACGTGGCGGGCGACCCCGGCAACGAGCGCGACGGCCTCTGGCGGCGCATGAACGAAGAGGCCCGCGCCGCGGTCACCGTGCCCTTCACCCCCGGCAGCGACGGCCTGCGCGCCACCTTCCCCATCGCCGTGCAGGCTTGAGGCCGGGCGGCTAAGCTCGCCGCATGGATTCATTGACCCAGATTGCCCTCGGCTCGGCCGTGGGCGTGGCCGTGATGGGCCGGCGCACCGCCGCGTGGAAGGCCGCGCTGTGGGGCGCCATCGGCGGCACCCTGCCCGACCTCGACGCCTTCATCAACCACGGCGACGCCATCCTCAACATGACGCGCCACCGCGCCGAGAGCCATGCGCTCTTCGTGCTCACGCTGGCCGCGCCGGTGCTCGCCTGGATCGTCTCGCGCGTGCACCGCGAGGCCGCGCTGTTCACGCGCTGGTGGCTGGCCATGTGGCTGGTGCTCATCACCCACCCGCTGCTCGACACCATGACGGTCTACGGCACACAGCTGCTGCAGCCGTTCAGCGACTACCCATTCGCCGTGGGCAGTGTCTTCATCATCGACCTGGCCTACACCCTGCCGCTGATCGTGGGCGTGGTCGCGGCGCTGCGGCTGAAGTCCGCGCGCGGCCTGGCGTGGAACACCGCCGGGTTGGTGCTCAGCACGCTCTACCTGGGCTGGAGCGTGGGCGCGCAGCAGCACGTCACGCGGGTGGCGCAGGCGTCCCTGCAGGCCGATGGCATCGCGGCCGAGCACCTGCTGGTCACGCCCTCGCCGTTCAACACCGTGCTCTGGCGGCTGGTGGCCACCACACCCACCGAGTACCGCGAGGGCTTCTACTCGCTGCTGGACGACAGCCCGCGGATCACCTGGACGGTGCATGAGCGCGGCGCGGACCTGATCGCGCAACACCGCAACGAGCCCTACCTCGCGCGCATGGCGGCCTTCACCCACGGCTTCTACAGCGTGTCGGCCACCGAGGGCCATCTGTTCGTGACCGACCTGCGCATGGGCCAGGAGCCGCACTACACCTTCCGCTTCGACCTGGGCACCGACACCGAGCGGGACAACGGGGGCCACCGCCCCACCCTGAACGGCTCTCGCCCGGACCTCGCCACCGCGCTGCCCGGCCTGTGGCACCGGCTGCTGGGCAACCGGCCACCGTCACCGGCGAGCTAGAGCAGCCACTCGATCGGCAGCACCGACAGCAGGCCGATCCAGGCGCGTTGCCCCAGCGAGCTGCCCGGCTCGCGGGTGTGGCGGATCTCCTGGCCATCGCGGCGTTCGATCCACACCAGATCGCCCCGCTCATCGAGCCGCACCGCGTACGCCGTGGCCGGTACCTCGCGGTCGAAGGCCTCGGCGACCGCGCGCGCCATGGCCGGGCTGTCGATGATGAACCCCAGCTCGGTGTTCAGGTGCGCCGAGCGCGGATCGAAATTCATCGACCCCACGAACACGCGCTCGCCGTCGAGCGCGAAGGTCTTGGCGTGCAGGCTGGAGCCCGAACTGCCAAACACGCCCGAGCGGCCCATCACCACCGCGCTGCGGCGCATCTCATACAGCTCGATGCCGCCGCGCAGCAGGTCCTGGCGGTAGCGCGCGTAACCCGAGTGCACGGCCGACACGTCGGTCGCCTCCAGCGCGTTCGTCAGGATGCGCACGCGCACGCCCCTGGCCGCCAGGCGCTCGAAGACCGCCACGCCCGCCGCGGTGGGCACGAAGTACGGCGAGATCAGATCCAGCGAGCGCACCGGCGGGCGCGCCAGCACCTGGGCCAGCTGGTGGGTCACCAGCCCCTCCTTCTCGGCCAGCCCCAGGCCTTTGCGGGGATCGTCGCTGACCATCTCCACGCGCGCCCACTGGGGCACGATGCCCCCCGTGAGCAGGTCGGTCACGAAGCGCGACTCGCGCAGGGCCTGCAGGTAGCGCGTGGCGCGCGGATCGCGCTCGGCCTGCACCGCGGCGTCCGGTGCCGCCACCACCGTCCCGGCCGGGACGATGCGGTCGATCGGGTAGGCCGAGGCGCTGGCCCAGTAGCGGTCGAAGTCGGCCGACAGCTCGGGCACCACCGCCCCGGTGGCCAGCACGTCGAGATCGGCGAACAGCACGCCATCGGTGGCGCCGAAGTACTCGTCGCCCACGTTGCGCCCGCCCATGATGGCGGCCTGGCTGTCGGCGACCAGCGCCTTGTTGTGCATGCGCCGGTTGGCGCGGCTGAAGTGCGTGAGGTAGCCCAGCGCCTTGGGCTGGCGGATGGAGAACGGGTTGAACAGCCGCACCTCGATGGCCGGGTGCCGGTCCAGCGCGAGCAGCTTGCCGTCCATGGCCACGCCGTTGTCGTCCAGCAGCAGGCGCACGCGCACGCCGCGGTCGGCCGCCTCGCGCAGCGCGTTGAGCAAGAGGTTGCCGGTGATGTCGTCGCGCCAGATGTAGTACTGCACGTCCAGCGTGCGCTCGGCCGCGCGCACCAGCAGCACGCGCGCCGCGAACGACTCCAGCGCATCGGCCAGCGGCAGGATGCCGGACTCGCCGGGATGGGCCTGCGCGTCAGCGCTCAGCACACGGCCCAGCGCCGTGGCGGCGGCCTCGGCCGGCGCCAGGGCCCGGGATTCGGTGCGCCCTTCCAGCGGAGGCAGGGCACAGCCCTGGAGCAGGGCAGTCAGCAACGCCATCATCCACCCACCTCGTTGGAAGATCCCCATGGAAGGCACGCTCATGACGGCGCGGCGGAGGCGTTCAGCCCATCAGCAGCGTCACACAGACGATCACGACGCCGATGCACAGGTTGACGAACACCCAGCTGCGGATGGACGCCATGGCCGCGCCAGCCGCGGGCCAGTCGCTCGCGGCCACGGCGCGCGTGAGGCGCTTGAACAGCGCGAAGCGGATGTGGCCGAAGATCAGGATCATCACGATGCCCAGCGTGGCCATGATGGTCCAGTCCAGCGGCATGTTGAAGGCCAGGCCGGCCTGCACCGTTTCCTTGGCCGTGCGGCCGATCATCCACAGGCCCGTGGCCAGCACCACCAGAGAGGCCCACAGCACCACCGAGAAGAAGCGCTTCATCACGGCCTGCAGCAGGCGCAGGCGCACCGGCGGCTCCAGCGCCTGCACCGAGGGGCGCAGAAAGAAGTGCGCGAAGGCCATGCCGCCCACCCACAGGATGACGGCCAGCACGTGGATGAGTTTGAGGGCGGAGAAGATCATGCGCGGGGCTTTCTGTGAGGAAGGTCAGGCTTCGGTCAGCACGCCGTCCACGCGGCGCTGCAGCCGGTAGGGCGGCAGGCCCTTGAGCATGCGCCGTCCGTAGGACTGGCGCAGCAAGCGGGCATCGTAACAAACGACCACCGCCTCGTCGGCCTCGGTGCGCAGCGCGCGCCCGGTCCATTGCAGCAGGCGCGCGCCGGTGGCGGGCACCACGAGTTCGCTGAACGGGTCGCGGCCCTGGCTCTTGAGCCAGTCGGCGCGTGCCTGGCCCACCGGGTCGCTCGGCGAGGCGAAGGGCAGCTTGGTGATGAACACCCATTCGCACAACTCGCCGGGCAGGTCCAGCCCCTCGCCGAAGGACTGCAGGCCGAACAGCACCGAGGGCTTGCCCTCGGCCACGCGCTCGGCGTGGCGGCGCAGCAGCACGGTGCGCGAGGCCTCGCCCTGCACCAGCACGCGGTCGCGCAGCGCGCCGTGTTCGCCGCGCTCCAACAGGCTCTGTGCCTGGCGCATCTGCGCGCGCGAGGTGAACAGCACCAGCGCGCCGCGCTCGACCTCGCGCAGGTCGGCCATCAGCAGGGCCAGCATCTCGCGCGTGTAGCCGTCCACGTCCTTGGGGTCGGCCGTGGTCTGCACCACCACCAGACGGCCCTGGCGCGCGTGGTCGAACGGGCTCTGCACCTCGCGCGCGGCCACCGCGCCGTCCCAGGCCAGGCCGGACTCGTGCAGGAAGTGATCGAAGCTGCCGCAGGTGGTGAGCGAGGCCGAGGTGACCACCGCCGCGCGCACCTGGTTCCACAAGTGGTTGCGCAGCAGGCTGCCGGGCTGCAATGGGCAGGCGTGCGCGGTCAGCGTGACCAGGCCGTGGCTCACGCCGGCCTCCAGCCACTTGGCCAGGGGCGGCTGCCCGTCGCCCGCCGCCTGCTGCCAGTAGCTGGCGGTTTCCTGCGCGCTCTGCAGGCGCGGCGCGAGCACGCCCAGGCGGCTGTAGAGCTTGGCGCAGCGCGCCGCGTCGCCCGGGTTCTCGCGCGCATTGGCCTTGAGCTGGGTGGCCAGCGCCTCGAACACCTTCAGCAGGCTGCTGGCGTTGGCGTGCAGCTTGCCCACCACCTCCAGCCACTCCGCCGGCAGCACGCCGCCGTCGAAACGGTCCACCACCGGCGCGCCGGCGTCGTTGAAAGAACCGCCACCCGCGCGCGCGGGCGAGCGGCCGGCGGACCGGCCGGTGAGGTCCAGCCAGGCCGGCAGCGAGCCGATGCGCTGCATCGCGAGCCGCGCCAGCTCGGTCTGCGCGCTCTTGAGTTCCTTGGTGAACGCGGCCACATCGATGGTGGGCTTGTGGTCGATCGCCGTGGCCACTTCGTCCACCGCGCGCGGCAGCTTGTCCAGCCAGTGGCCTCGCATCAGGTCCATGGAGGCGGTGAACTGCCCCTGCGCCACCGAGCCCAGGTGATGGGCCTCGTCGAACACGAGGTAGCAGTCCTGCGGCGCGGGCAACGCGTGCAGGCCCAGGGTGGAGAGCAGCAGGTCGTGGTTGACGACGATCACCTGCGCCTGCGCCAGTTTGGCGCGCGCCTGGTAGTAACTGCAGCTGTTGTAGCTGGGGCAGTGGCGCGCGGTGCAGGTGTGGCGCTCGGCGGCCACGGGCGCCCACAGGCTGCCGTCGGGCGGGTCGTCCAGCCGGTCGCGGTCACCGTCCCAGCTGCCGCCGTCCAGCGCGTTGGCCCAGGCGGTGTACTGCACGCCGCGCTCCTGCCAGCGCGCCGCGGCGGCGGCCGAGGCCACGGCCTGCGCCGCCATGCCGGCCGCGCTGGTGTCGCCACCCCCATCGTCGCTTTCGAACAGGTCGGCGCTCGCCGCGTCGCCCCCGCTGAGCTGGTCCAGTTTGAGGCGGCACACGTAGCGCCCGCGCCCCTTGGCCAGCGCGAAGCTGAAGGGCTGCGGCAGCGTGGCGGCCAGCGCGGGCAGGTCCTTGGCGATCAGCTGTTCCTGCAGCGCCACCGTGGCGGTGCTGATGATCACGCGCTTCTGCTGCGCCAGCGCGAGCGGAATCACCGTGGACGCGTAGGCCGCCGATTTGCCCACGCCGGTGCCCGCCTGCACCACCGCGATGCCGCGCGCGGGCAGCGCCGCGTCGCTCGCCACCGCGCCGTCGCCCAGGGTCACACCCGAGAGCGTGTGCGCGATGTGGGCCGCCATCTCGCGCTGGCCCGGCCGCGCGCGGTAACCCGGCGCGTGCGCCACCACGTGGTCGAACGCGGCCAGCGCGATCGCCTCGCGCGCCAGCGGGCCGGCCACCGGCGCGGCGGATGCGCCGGTGTCGGCGGAAGAGGGCTCAAGGGTGGGGGTGGACATGCGAACGCAAAAACAAACGCCGATTGTCCCAGACCGGGCCCGATGTCACCCGGCCATGGTGCAATGCACCACCCTCCCCCCTGACAATGTGATCCATGGCCCAGCCC
>NZ_JBYTAE010000080.1:0-30098 GCF_058787875.1 Hydrogenophaga sp. FW305-3-2-15-A-LB1
GCGCGATCAGGCCGATGCCGGTGATCCAGGTGGGCAGGGGCGCGTTCATGCCCACCATCATCGCCAGCCGGACCGGCTTGTGCCATGGGGTTTTCAACCAGCGCCGCTACACTGGTCCGAACCCATCCCTTGGCCGCCCATGCCCGAAGTCCCCCCTTTCGATCCGGCCTCGACGCTGCACTTCGTCATCAACAGCCGCTCCGGCAGCCAGGACGGCGACGGCACGCGAGCGACCATCGAGGCCGCGCTGCGCGCTTCGGGCCGGCCCGGCCAGCTGCACGTGTGCGAACCGGCCGACCTGCCGCGCCGCACGGCCGAGCTGGCGCGGCAGGCGCGCGAAACGAACGCCGCCATCGTGGCCGTGGGCGGCGACGGCACCATCAACACCGTGGCCCAGGCCGCCCACGCCGCCGGCTGCGCCCTGGGCGTGATCCCGCGCGGCACCTTCAACTATTTCGCGCGCACGCACGGCATCGCCACCGACGTGGCCGATGCCATGGCGCAACTGCTGGGCGCGCGGCCCGAGCCGGTGCAGGTGGCCGCCGTCAACGAGCACCTGTTCCTGGTCAACGCGAGCCTGGGCCTGTACCCCGACCTGCTGGAGGACCGCGAGGTCTGGAAGAACCGTTTCGGGCGCAGCCAGTGGGTGGCGATCTGGGCGGCCTTCGCCACCCTGTTCCGCGCGCAGCGGCGGCTGAAACTGCGCATCGGCCTGGACGGCGCGCAGCGCGAGGTGAAGACCCTCACCCTGTTCGTGGGCAACAACCGCCTGCAGCTGGAGCAGGTGGGCGTGGTGCAAGGCCAGCGCCCCGATGGCGCGCGCGACAACGGCCGCGTCACGGCGGTGATGCTCAAGCCCATCGGTACCCTGGCCCTGCTGCGCCTGATGTGGCAAGGCGCCATGGGCACGCTTGGCGAGGCCGACGACATCGAGCACTTCGAGTTCCAGCAGATGGTGGTGCGCGCGCCGTCGGTGGCGGGTGCGCGGCGCCTGAAGGTCGCGGTCGATGGGGAAGTCCTGCGCATGAAGGCGCCACTGGATGTGCGCGTGCTGCCGGTGCCCCTGTTCCTGCTCAAACCGGCACCCGCCGACCGCGAGGCCCCCGCTTGAGCGCGATCCTGCAGGTCTCGGACCCGCACTTCGGCACCGAGCGGGCGCCGGTGGTGCGGGCCCTGGTGCAGCTGGCCCAGCGGCTGCGGCCGGACCTCGTGGTGCTCTCGGGCGACATCACCCAGCGCGCCCGCGCCCCCCAGTTCGAGGCCGCGCGCCGCTTCATGGACCAGCTGGGCGCGCCCCGGCTGGTGATCCCGGGCAACCACGACATCCCGCTGTTCAACGGTTGGGCCCGGCTGGTGCGGCCCTACGCGGGCCACCGCGCGGCCTTCGGCGATGAGCTCGAACCGCAGTTCAGTTCCGCCGGGCTGTTGGTGCTGGCCGTGAACACCACGCGCGCGCACCGGCACAAGAACGGCGAGGTGTCGGCGGCGCAGGTCGCGCGCGTGGCGGCGCGGCTGGCCGAGGCCACGCCGGCCCAGTTGCGCGTGGTGGTGGTGCACCAGCCGATCGATGTGCAGCGCCCGCAGGACGAGCCGGACCGCCTGATCGGCCACACCGCCGCGCAGGACGCCTGGGCCGCCGCGGGCGCCGACCTCGTGATGGGCGGCCACATCCACCTGCCCTACGTGATGCCCCTGCCCGGCCTGGCGCGACCGATGTGGGCGGTGCAGGCCGGCACCGCCGTGTCGCACCGCGTGCGGCCCGGCGCGCCCAACTCGGTGAACCTGGTGCGCTGGCACGCGGCCGAGCGCGCCTGCGCCGTCGAGCAGTGGGACTACGCGGCCACCGAAGAAGTCTTCGTGCAGGTCCGCGTGACGCGCCTGCAACCGGCGCGCTAAGCGATCAGCCGAACATCAGGGCGCGGTGCGCGCTGGCCCCGGCCATGGCGCCCGCGCCCACCGAGATCGCCACGTTGCCGGCCGCGCGCGCGGCATCGCCGCAGGCGAACACGCCGGGCACGCTGGTGCCCTGCATCGCGTCGGTGCGGATGAAGGCGCCCGTGGGGCCTTCGTCCATGGCGCAGCCCAGCTGCGCCGCCACCGGGCTGGCGATGTGCGTGCGCGCCATGGTGAACAGACCATCCAGGGCGAAGCGGCGGCCATCGCGCAGCTCCACCGTGGCGGTGTCCACCAGGCGCGCCACCGCGCCGGCTTCCACCGCGACACCGCGCGCGGCCAGCGCGGCGCGCTGCGCCTCGTCGGGCACGAAGGCCTCGTTGAGGAACAACGTGGTCGAGCCCCAGTCCGGCAGCATCAGCGCGTGGTGCATGGACATCTCGCTGACCGCCAGCACGCCGATGCGCCCGTTGTCGAGCTCGTAGCCGTGGCAGTACGGGCAGTGGAAGACGCCCCGGCCCCAACGCTCGGCCAGGCCTTCGATGGCCGGCAGCTCGTCCACCACGCCCGTGGCGATCACGAGCGTGCGGGCCTGCTCGGTGTGGCCACCGTCGAGCGCCACGCCAAAACCCTCGCCCTGCGCTTCGGCGCGCGCGACGGTGCCGTCCAGCCAGCGCACGTTGGGGTAGGCGAGCAGCTGGGCCCGGCCCTCGGCGGCGATGTCGCCGGGCGCGCGGCCGTCCTGGCCCAGGAAGCCGTGCGAGGCGCTGGCGAAGCGGTTGCGGCGCAGGCCGGCGTCGATCACGAGCACGCGGCGGCGCGCCCGCGCGAGCTGCAGGGCGGCGGACAGGCCGGCGTAGCTGCCGCCGATCACGATGGCGTCATTCGGGGAGGTGGTGGTGGGCATGGTGGCTCCTGGCATGGGGGTGGGCGTCGAAACGGCGGTTGAAATCGGCCGCGAGGTCGGCCAGCGTCACGCGGCCCAGCCGCTGCACCAGCAGCGCCTGGGCCTCCTGCAACGCGCCCGACAGCGCCTCGTTGACCGCCTGCTCCACCAGGCACTCGGGGTTGTCCGAGCGGTGGCCGATGGCGAACACCGTGGGTGCGCCGACCGCGTCGTACACGTCGCGCAGGGTCACGGTCTTGAGGTTGCAGGCCAGCACCCAGCCGCCGCCGTGGCCCCGTTCGGAGCTCACGAAGCCGGCCTCGCGCAGGCCGGCGAGGGTGCGGCGCACCACCACCGGGCTGCTGCCCTGCAGGCAGGCGGCCAGGGCCTCGGAGGTCATGGGCCGCTCGCTCTGCGCCATGTGCAGCAGCAGGTGAAGGATGGACGAGAGTTTGCTGTCGAGTTTCATGTAACTTGAATAGTTACATGAAAACGACCTCGGTGCCACCGCGCGCCGATCAGCCCGTCAGCGCGTGTGGTTTTCGGCTTCCGGCGGCCGCACGTCGAAGGCCTCGTGGTAGCTCACCTCGCCGTGCGGCACCCGCCCGTTGAAGGCCAGGGCCTGGAAATACTCGGGCGGCACACCCGGCAACAGCAGGGTGGGCACGGCGCGAAAACCGAAGCGGCCGTAGAAGGCCGGCTCACCCACCAGCACACAGCCGCCCGCGCCCTGATCGCGCAGGCGCTGCAGGGCCGCGCGCATGAGCCCGCTGCCCACGCCCAGCCCCTGGTAACCGGGCAGCACCGAGATTGGGCCCAGGCCGAACCAGTGCCGCGTGCCATCCGACACCGTCACCGGCGACACCGCCACATGGCCCACCACGGCGCCCTGCCGCTCTTCGACCAGCGACACGGCAAGCTGCCCCGCGGCGCGCAGGGCGTCGACGATGAGGTGCTCGGTGTGGCTGGTGTGCGGCGCGCGCTGGAAGGCGGCCGCCGTCAGCGCGTGGATGGCTTCGACGTCGCCGGGCGACTCGGGCCGGATCACTTGGCGAGCTCGCGGCCGCCGTGCACCGGGCCCGCGCGCGACTCGACCACCGCCTCCACCTCGCGGCGCAGGCCCATCAGGAAGGCAAGTTCGGCCACCACGAACAGCGGGCCGATGATGAGCCCCATGACGTCGTCGACAAAGGCCGGCTTGCGGCCTTCGTAGATGTGGCCGACGAACTGGATCACCCAGCCCACCACGAACAGGCCCACGCCGAAGGTGGCCCAGGCGCCGGTGGACAGGCCCGCCGTGGCATGCGCCACCGCCAGGCAGGCCGCGAGCAGCAGGCCCATCACCACGCCGAAGCGCAGGTCCAGCCGCAGGTAGTAGAGCGTGGCGGCGATCACCGCCAGCGTGGCCGGGGACAGGGGCAGGCCCGCCACGTCGAAGGCCGGGCGCGCCAGCAGCACCACGACCGAGAGCACGATCATGGGAATGCCGATGAAGTGCGTGACGATGTTGCGGCGGTCGCGGTGGTAGGCCGCGTACTGGCTCAGGTGGTCGTTCAGGGTTTTCATCGTGGTCTCCGAGAAACAGCACAGGCACACATCATCGCCAGAGTGGCCCTGCCGCGCCAGTGGGATTTCACCGATCGGGTCACAGCAGCGACTGCGCGTCGTCCTCCGGCCGCACGGCCGGCCCGCTGCGCGCCAGCGCCATCCACACGTGGAAGGGCAGGCGTTCGACCGCGCGGCGCGGCGCCTCGCGCGCCACCACCAGGCGCTCGCCTTCGAGCTGCATCACGCCGCACTCGGGCGGCACCTCGTCGGGCGCGGCGATGGGGCGGCCCTTGGCGTCCTGCCCCAGCACGTACCAGCAGGCGCTGGCCAGGCCCAGGTAGGCGGCGCGCTTGGCGGGTTTGCGCAGGTCGCCCAGCAGGTCGGCCCGGCTCACCTTGATCTCGTGCACCACGGGCTCCAGGTAGGCCTCCACAGTGGTGTGCCGCACCGAGAACACGTCCGGAGAGGCCATGCACCAGCCGTGCTCGGGCGCAGGGGCGGCGACGGCCTCGCTCTCGAAGGCGCAGGCCTGCAGCGGGCCGCCGGTGTCCGCAGCGGGCTCACCGCCCAGCAGCGCGCGCGGCAGCGGCACGCGCAGCATCAGGCCGCGCCAGCTAAGCCGCCCGGCCTGCGCCATCGCCGTGGCCACGCGCTCCACCAGGGCCTCGTGCGGCGTGCGCGCGGCCTTGTTCTGGCTGAACACCTCGGCCAGCCGCTGGATGCCGGCCTCGGTCACGCGCAGGCTCTCGAAACCCTCGGGCGAAGGCCGGCGCTCCAGCAGGCCGGCGGCGAGCAGCTCCACCTCCAGCATGTCGTGGCAGGGCCAGCCGGCCGAGCGGTAGATCTCGCGCAGGCGCTGGTGGTGGCGCCGCGTCAGGGCGGGGGCGATCGCGGACATTCACTGACTATATATCCAGTACCATGGTGAGCCATGTCGGCCAACCCACCGTCCATCGACACGACCACCGCCTCGGTGGCGGTGCGCGTGCTGTGCGCCTTCGCGGCCAAAACGGGCGACCTGGACCTGCGCTTCACGCCCTCGCCCAGCGCGCAGGACGGCATCGCCGGCCACACCACCGTGACCGCGCGGCGCGCGGCGGGCTACCAACGCGAGGTGCCGCTGAGCGCCCGCTGTGGCGAGCTGCGGGTGCAAGGCCGGGCCGACGGCTTCGACCCGGCGGTGCCGCGCCTGGAGGAAATCAAGACGCACCGGGGCGACGCCGCGCGCATCCCCGACAACCACCGCGAACTGCACTGGGCGCAGGCGCGGGTCTACGGCTGGATGCTGTGCGAACAGCACGCGCTGGAGCGCATCGAACTCGCGCTGGTCTATTTCAACATCGATACCGCGCAGGAGACGGTGCTGCCCGTGTGGCACAGCGCGGTGGAGCTCAAGGCCTTCTTCGAAACGCTTTGCGCGCGCTACGCGGGCTGGGCGCGCGCCGAGCTGGCGCACCGCGCCGCGCGCGACGAGGCGCTGCGCGCGCTGGCCTTTCCGTTCGAGGGCTTCCGGCCCGGGCAGCGCGAGCTGGCCGCCGCCGTCTACCGCTGCCACGGCGCCGGGCGCCACCTGCTCGCGCAGGCGCCCACCGGCATCGGCAAGACCATGGCCACGCTGTTCGCGGCCCTGCGCGCCGCGCCCGCCCAGGGCACGCACAAGCTTTTCTACCTGACCGCCAAGACACCCGGGCGCCAGCTCGCGCTGCACGCCCTGCAGCGCATGAAGGCCCAGCCACTGCGCGTGCTCGAACTGGTGGCGCGCGACAAGGCCTGCGAGCACCCGGACAAGGCCTGCCACGGCGAGTCCTGCCCACTCGCGCGCGGCTTCTACGACCGCCTGCCGGCCGCGCGCGAGGCCGCCGCGCAGGCGGGCTGGCTCGACAAGGCCGCGCTGCGCGAGATCGCCCTGCGCCACGAGGTCTGCCCGTATTACCTGGGCCAGGACCTGCTGCGCTGGAGCGACGTGGTGGTGGGCGACTTCAACCACTTCTTCGACCTCAGCGCGCACGCCTGGTCGCTCACGGTGGGCGACGGACTGCGCGTGGGCCTGCTGGTGGACGAGGCGCACAACCTGATCGAGCGCGCGCGGCTCATGTACAGCGCCGAGCTGCGCCCCGCCGCCTTCCAGGCCGTGCGCAAGGGCGCACCGGCCGCGCTGAAGAAAACCATGGACCGGTTGCAGCGCCCCTGGAGCGCGCTGGCGCGCCTGCAGACGCAGGACCACACGGTGCTGCCCGAACTGCCGGGTGCGTTCATCGAGGCCTTGCAACGCCACAGCGCGGCGCTGTCGGACCACCTCGCGCTCGAACCCGAGGGCGCGGACGCGGCCGGTCTGCAGGACTGGCTGTTCGAGGTGCAGCGCTTCCTGCGCGTGGCCGAGGTGTTCGACCAGCACTCGCTGGTGGACCTCACGCCCGCGCCGCGCGCGGCCGGCCGCCCCCCCGCGCCAGCCGGTGCTGAACATCCGCAACCTCGACCCCGGCCCGCTGCTGCAGCCGCGCTGGCAGGCCGCGCACAGCGCCACGCTGTTCTCGGCCACGCTCAGCCCCATGGCCTACGTGAGCGACCTGCTGGGCCTGCCGCAAGACACCGCGCGCCTGTCCGTGCCCTCGCCCTTCGATGCCTCGCAGCTGCAGGTGCGCGTGACGCCGAACCTCTCCACCCGCTACGCCGACCGCGCCGCCTCGCTCGACCCATTGGTCGAGGTCATGGCCGACCAGTACGCCCAACGGCCCGGCAACTACCTCGCCTTCTTCAGCAGCTTCGACTACCTGCAGCAGGCGCTGCAACGCCTGCAGGCCACGCACCCGGCGCTGCCGGTGTGGGCGCAGTCGCGCGGCATGGGCGAACCCGAGCGCGAGGCCTTCGTCGCGCGCTTCACCGAAGACAGCCAGGGCATCGGCTTCGCCGTGCTGGGTGGTGCGTTCGGTGAAGGCATCGACCTGCCCGGGCAGCGCCTCATCGGCGCCTTCATCGCCACCCTGGGCCTGCCGCAGCTCAACCCGGTGACCGAACAACTGCGCGCGCGGCTGCAGGCCCGTTTCGGGCAGGGCTACGACTACGCCTATTTGTTCCCGGGCCTGCAGAAGGTGGTGCAGGCCGCCGGCCGCGTCATCCGCGGACCGGACGATGAAGGCGTGGTGGTGCTGATGGACGAGCGCTTCGGCCGTCCGGAGGTGCGGCGCTGGCTTCCCGCGTGGTGGGGCTTGTGAGCGCGCGGCTCAGCCGTCGGCCTCGACCGCCGCTTCCGACTCGGGCTCGGGCAGGCGCGTGATCAGCACCTGGTCGATGCGGCGCCCATCGAGCACCAGCACCTCGAAGCGCCAGCCCGCGCAGTCCACGTGTTCGCGCCGGCCCAGCAGGTCGCCCGCCACGGTCTGCATGAGGCCGGCCACGGTGTTGTAGCGCCCCTTGTCCTCGTCGGGCAGGTCGTCGATCGCCAAGCGCGACTTCAGCTCGGTCACGGGCATCGCGCCGTCCACCAGCCAGGCGCCGTCCTCGCGCTGCGTCGCCCAGGCGTCCACCGCGGTGCGCGGCGACAGCTCGCCGGTGATGGCCTCCAGCATGTCCAGCGGCGTGAGCAGGCCCTGCACCACGCCGTATTCGTCAACCACGAACACCATGCGCGTCGCGCGTTCGCGGAACTGCTCCAGCAGCTCCATGCCGCTGAGTGTCTCGGGCACGAACACGGCCGGCAGCACGTGCTGCATCAAGGGTTCGTTGTGGCCTTCGGATTGCAGCGCGAGCATGCGCGGCAGGTGGATCACACCGACCACGTCGTCCAGCCCGCCCCGGCACACCGGGTACCAGGAATGGCCGGTGGTCCAGGCCTTCTGCACGGCCGCGTCGATGCGGTCCTCGGCGTCGAGCCATTCGATCTCCGAGTGCGGCACCATGATGGAGGTGAGCTGGCGGTCGTCCAGCAGGAACACGTTGCGCACCATCTGGTGCTCGTGTTCCTCGATGATGCCGGCGTCCACGCCCTCCTCCAGGCTGGCGTTGATTTCCTCTTCGGTCACGTGCTGCACGGCGTTGGTGTCGATGCGCAGCAGCTTGAGCACCCACTGCGTGGTGTGCGTGAGCAGCCACACGAAGGGCTTGGCGGCCTGGGCCACGAAGGCCATGGGGCGCGAGACCCAGCGCGCGACGGCCTCGGGGTAGAGCTGGCCGATGCGCTTGGGCACCAGCTCGCCGAACACGATGGTGATGAAGGTGATGACCACCACCACGATCGCGGTGGCCATCACGCTGGCCGTGGCTTCCGTCAGGCCCCATGCCACGAGCTGGCGGCCCAGGTCGTCGCTGAACGCAGCCTCCCCCACGATGCCGTTGAGCATGCCGATGGAGGTGATGCCGACCTGCACCGAGGAGAGGAACTGGGTGGGGTTGTCCAGCAACTGGAGCGCGGTGACCGAGCCCTTGTCGCCGGCCTCGGCCATGGCCGTGAGCCGCGCCTTGCGGCTGGATGCCAGGGCCAGCTCGGACATGGCGAACGCCCCGTTGAGCAGCGTCAGAAAAACAATGAGGAGGGTGTCCATAATCGGCCAATGGCACTTTACATGATCGGGGATGTGCAGGGCTGCGACGCGGCGCTCGGCCGCCTGCTCGACGACATCGGTTTCTCACCCAGCCGCGACACGCTGTACCTGCTGGGCGATCTCGTCAACCGCGGGCCGGCCTCGCTGGCCGTGCTGCGCCGGCTGATCGCGCTCGACGGCGCGGCGCACTGCCTGCTCGGCAACCACGACCTGCACCTGCTGGCCACGGCGCACGGCGTGCGCAAGCCACATCGCAGCGACACGGTGGGTGACATCCTTGCCGCGCCCGACCGCGAGGCCTTGCTCGACTGGCTGCGCGCGCGGCCCATGGCGCTGTTCGAACACGGCTGGCTGATGGTGCACGCGGGCGTGCTGCCGCAGTGGGACGTAGCCGGCACGCTGGCGCTGGCCGGCGAGCTGCAGGCCGTGCTGCGCAGCGCCGACTGGACCGGCTTCCTGCAGGAGATGTATGGCAACGAACCGCCGCTGTGGAGCGACTCGCTGCGCGGCGCCGCGCGCCTGCGCGTGATCGTCAATGCCTTCACGCGGCTGCGCTTCTGCACCGCGCAGGGTGTGATGGAGTTCGACACCAAGGACAGCGCGGGCGCGGCGCCCGAGGGCTTCATGCCCTGGTTCGACGTGCCGGGCCGGCGCACCGAAGGCGTGCCGATCGCGTTCGGCCACTGGTCCACGCTGGGCGCGGTGCAGCGCCACGACCTGCAGGCGCTGGACACGGGTTGTGTGTGGGGCGGTTGCCTCACCGCGGCCCGCATCACGGAGGTGCCGGGCGAGGTGGAGCGGATCTCGGTGCGCTGCGAGCAGGCCAGCAAACCCGGCAAGCGCTGAAGGAGCGGCGGCGAAAGCCGCCTGGCAGGCTCAGGCAAGGGCTTCGCCCTCAGCTTTCCTGAGCCGGCGCCGGTACGGGGGCGCTCTTGAACAAGGCCGGCACCTTGCGGCGCGTCTTGATGTTGGGCGAGGCCGTGCGCGCGGCGGCGCGCTGCGACACTTCCCACGAGGGCGTGGCGTCGCTCGCGGCGCTGGGTTCGTAGGGCTTGTCGAACAGCGGATCGGCCGGCGCGCGCGGTGCGCGGGTCGGGCGCGAATCGGAGGCGCCTCGCGCTTCGCGCGGGGTGCGGCTCTCGCGGCTCTCACGGATGGCTCGGCTCTCGCGGCGCTCGGCGTCCTGCCCTTCGGGCTGCTGCCAGGCGCGCTGGCCATCGTTGAAGCGGCCCGCCGGGCGGCGGTCGGCTTCGAACTCGAGCGCTTCGAGCTCGAGCTTCTTGCCCAGCAGCTTTTCCAGGTCGCCCATGAGGCGCGTGTCGCGCCCGCTCACGAACGACACCGCCAGGCCCGAAGCGCCCGCGCGGCCGGTGCGGCCGATGCGGTGCACGTAGTCCTCGGCGTTGAACGGGATGTCGAAGTTGAACACCGCCGGCACGTCCTTGATGTCCAGGCCGCGCGCGGCCACGTCCGTGCAGACCAGCAGGTCCACCGCGCCGGTCTTGAAGGCTTCCAGGGCCTTGAGGCGCTCGTCCTGGCTCTTGTCGCCGTGCAGGGCCGTGGTGTTGAGGCCTTCGCGCTCGAGCGAACGCGCCAGGCGCGCGCAACCGAGCTTGCTGTTGACGAACACGAAGGCTTGCTTGAGACCGCGCTCGCGCAGGATCTGCTTGAGGATGCCGCGCTTGTCGTCGTCTTCCACGCGGTAGAAATGCTGTTCCACGGTGGACGCCGTGGCGTTGGAGCGCGCCACCTCGATGGTCACCGGGTCCTGCAGGTAGCTGTTGGCCAGGCGCTTGATCTCGGGCGAGAAGGTGGCCGAGAACAGCAGCGTGGTGCGCTGCTTGGGCAGGTAGCTCAGAATGCGCTGCAGGTCGGGCAGGAAGCCGATGTCCAGCATGCGGTCGGCCTCGTCGAGCACCACGTACTCGACCTGGTTGAGCACGCAGTTCTTGGCCTCGATGTGGTCCAGCAAGCGCCCGGGCGTGGCCACCAGCACCTCGACGCCCTTCTTGAGCTCGGCCGTCTGCGGCTTCATGTCCATGCCGCCGAACACCACTGTGCTGCGCAGGTTGGTGTACTTGGCGTACAGCTTGACCTGCTCGGCCACCTGGTCGGCCAGCTCACGCGTGGGCAGCAGCACCAGGGCGCGCACCGGGTGGCGCGCGGGCGAGGTGGAGGCGTTCTCGTGCTTGAGCATGCGCTGCAGCAGCGGCAGCGTGAACGCGGCGGTCTTGCCGGTGCCGGTCTGGGCGGCGCCCATCACGTCACGGCCTTGCAGCACCACCGGAATCGCCTGCGCCTGGATCGGCGTCATGGTCGCGTAGCCCATTTCGGCCACGGCTCGCTCAATGGCGGGCGAGAGGGAGAGTTCGGAGAAGGATTGGGTCATTGGCTTCAAAGTTAGCCACGTATTGTCGCACTTTGACCGTTTTTCGCCCAAATCCGGGCCGGCGGCCTCCGCCAGGCCTCAGACGCTGCCCGCTTTGAAGGTGTCGCAGGACTGCACGCTGCCGCTTTGCAGCCCCGTGTTGAACCAGCGCTGGCGCTGTGCGCTGGTGCCGTGGGTGAAGCTGTCGGGCACCACCTGTCCCTGGCTTTTGCGCTGCAAGGCGTCGTCGCCGATCGCGGCGGCGGCGTTCAGCGCCTCTTCCACGTCGCCCGGCTCCAGGATGGCCTTGTTCTTGTGGTTGTGGTGGGCCCAGATGCCGGCAAAACAGTCGGCCTGCAGCTCCAGCCGCACTGACAGCGCGTTGTACTCGCGCTCGCCCACGCGCCGGCGCGCCTGCTCCATCTGGTCGGTGATGCCCATGAGGTTCTGCACATGGTGGCCGACCTCGTGCGCGATCACATAGGCCTGGGCGAAGTCGCCCGGCGCGCCGAGCTGGCGGCGCAGGGTGTCGTAGAAGCTCAGGTCGATGTAGACCTTCTGGTCGCCCGGGCAGTAGAACGGGCCCATGGCCGACTGGCCGGTGCCGCAGGCCGTGGGCGTGGCGCCCCGGAACAGCACGAGGCGCGGTTTCTGGTACTGCGCGCCGGCCTGCTGGAACACCTGGCCCCACACGTCTTCCGTGCCGCCGAGCACGGCGGCCACAAACTTGCCCATGTCGTCGGTGGGCGCCTGGGTCGGGCCCTGGGTGGTCTCCACCTGGGCGGTGGGTGCGCCATCGCCCACGCCGCCGAGCACGCCGAGAATGGTCATGGGGTTGATGCCGAAGATCCAGCCCGCGACCAGCGCGACGGCAATGGTGCCCAGGCCGATGCCGCGCCCACCCACGCGCCGGCCGCCACCCAGGCCACCGAGCCCACCCCCGCCGGGGTCGGCGCGGCGGTCTTCGATCTGATCGGACTGGCGGTTGTTTTCCCACTTCATGGCATGGCTCCTCGGCGACCTCGGTACGGGTGCGGGTATCCCATTATGAAGCGGGCGTGGCCCCGCCGGGCTCAGGCGACGGCGGGTGCGCAGGCGCTGGTCGGGCGGCCCTGGAAGTCGGTCCAGCAGCGCCGGCCGAAGTCGTAGAGCTTGCAGCGGCGCGCGGTGTCGAAGTACCAGCGCCACGAGAAGCGCTGCACGATGATGCGGCCCGGCAGCGCGTCCTCCAGCAGGCGCTGCACGCCTTCGAGCTGGTAGAGCGGGATGCTCATGTCCACATGGTGCGCGGTGTGCTCCATGATGTGGTGCAGCATCGCGCCGATGCGCAGCGGAAAGGTGAGGTGCACCGTGGTCGATACAAAGGGCGCGGCGCGGCCCCAGGCGGCCTTGTCGTCGTGCCACTGCACCGCCGTGTGGGTGTGGTGCACGTAGACCACGAAACCGATCATGGCGTTCCAGAACAGGAAGGGCACGGCAAAGCCCATGGCCAGTAGCAGCCAGACCGACTGGCCGGTGGCCGAGGCGGCGGCCACCAGGCCGCCGATCCAGGCCAGCGCGCAGGCGCTGACGAACACGCCGTCCCACACGAACTCGGCGCGCCGCGTGCCCATGTAGGTCTTGCGCGGGAAGAACATGCGGTGCCACCACATCTCCACCAGGTAGTACAGCGCCGGGCCGAAGCCGCTGCGGTACGCGCGCTCCAGGGCGCGGCGCATCGGCGAGAGCGCGGCGAACTCCTCGCGCGTGAGCGGCGCCCACACGAAGTCCACGCCCTTGAGGTTGGTGTAGCCGTGGTGCACCACGTTGTGCCCCACTTCCCACAGGCTGTAGGGCGTGAGCGAGGGCAGCATGGCGATGCGGCCCAGCACGCGGTTCAGCCCCCGGTGCGGCGTGTAGCTCTGGTGACAGGCGTCGTGGCCGATGATGAACAGCCGCCCGATCATGAAGCCCGCCGCCAGGCCGCACAGCAGCTTGGCCCACACGGCAGCGAACCACACGGTGCCGGCCATGAGCGCGGCGAAGACCACCCAGTCGAACACCAGCAGCGCGATGGCGCGCGCGGTGCGCCGCTCGACGAGCGGGGCGAGCCAGCCCCGGATCACCTTGCGGTGCGGCAGCGGCTGGCCAGCGGGGATGGGGGCGGGAGAAGAGAAGCCGGGCGGGTTGCGTGACATGCCCGGCATGCTATCGACCGGGTTGCCCGGCCGCCTTGACCTGGGTCAAGGCGCGCGAACCGTCAAGCTTTGGGCAGGGTCACGCCGACCTGGCCCTGGTACTTGCCGCCCCGGTCCTTGTAGGAGGTCTCGCAGACCTCGTCGCTTTCGAAGAACAGCACCTGGGCGCAACCCTCGCCCGCGTAGATCTTGGCCGGCAGCGGCGTGGTGTTGCTGAACTCCAGCGTCACATAACCTTCCCACTCGGGCTCGAAGGGCGTGACGTTGACGATGATGCCGCAGCGCGCATACGTGCTCTTGCCCAGGCAGATGGTGAGCACGTTGCGCGGGATGCGGAAGTACTCCATCGTGCGCGCCAGCGCGAAGCTGTTGGGCGGGATCACGCAGACGTCCTTGTTGATGTCCACGAAGCTGTTCTCGTCGAAGTTCTTCGGGTCCACCACCGTGCTGTGGATGTTGGTGAACACCTTGAATTCCGGCGCGCAACGGATGTCGTAGCCGTAGCTCGACGTGCCGTAGCTGATCACCTTCTTGCCATCCACCGCCCGCACCTGGTTGGGCTCGAACGGTTCGATCAGGCCGTGTTGTTCGGCCATGCGGCGGATCCATTTGTCGCTTTTGATGCTCATGGGGCGCGATTGTAGGTGGCGCGCCCACCGGTCCCGGATCGCGGAGAGCCCCCAGGAAATTACCGGAATTTCAGTAATTACTGAAAACTCAGGCCGAACCAGCTACATTTCCGGGCATGCCACTGCAAGACCATCTTCCGCCCCTCAACCGCGAGTTCGTTGCCCACTTCGGGGAAATGGGCAGCCGCTGGGGCATCAACCGCACCGTGGGGCAGATCTACGCCCTGCTCTTCATTTCACCCAACGCGCTCAACGCCGACGAGATCGCCGAGACGCTGGAGTTCTCGCGCTCGAACGTGAGCATGGGCCTGAAGGAATTGCAGGCTTGGCGGCTGGTGCGCCTGCGCCACCAGCCGGGCGACCGGCGCGAGTACTTCGAGGCGCCGGCCGATGTGTGGGAAATCTTCCGCGTGCTGGCCGAGGAGCGCCGCCGCCGCGAAGTGGAGCCCACCCTGTCCATGCTGCGCACCGCGCTGCTGGAAACGCCCAAGACCGACGCCGAGCGCCACGCGCAGGCCCGCATGCGCGAGATGCACGACCTGATCGACCGGCTCATGACCTGGTTCGACGACGTGCAGAAGCTGGCCCCCGAAACCGCGATGCAGCTGATGGGCATGGGCGCGACCGTCACGCGCGTGCTCGAACTCAAGGACCGCCTCACGGGCAAGGCGGCGGGCCGCAGCGCGCGCCCGGAGAAATTGCCCGACGCGGCCTGACCCCCACCAGACAAGAACCCCACGGAGAACCCCCATGGACGCCCTGCTCCTCTCGCGCATCCAGTTCGCGGCGAACATCAGCTTTCACATCCTGTTCCCGACCATCACGATCGCGATGGGCTGGTTCCTCCTGTACTTCCGCATCCGCCACATCAAGACGCGCGACCCGGCATGGGAAGAGGCCTACTACTTCTGGACCAAGGTGTTCGCGCTGAGCTTCGCGCTCGGCGTGGTCTCCGGCATCGTGATGAGCTTCCAGTTCGGCACCAACTGGCCCGGCTTCATGGAACGGGCCGGCAACATCGCGGGCCCGCTGCTGGGCTACGAGGTGCTGACCGCCTTCTTCCTGGAGGCCAGCTTCCTGGGCATCATGCTGTTCGGCCGGGGCCGCGTGAGCGAGCGCGTGCACCTGGCCGCCACCTTCCTGGTGGCCTTCGGCACCACCATGTCGGCGTTCTGGATCCTGAGCCTGAATTCGTGGATGCAGACACCCGCGGGCTTCGAGATCGTGGACGGCAAGTTCGTCGCGGTCGACTGGTTCGCCGTGGTGTTCAACCCCTCCTTCCCCTATCGCCTGGCGCACAAGCTGCTGGCCTCGGCGCTCACGGCCTCGTTCCTCATCGCCGGCCTCTGCGCCTGGCAGCTCATCAAGGGCAGCGCCACCGGCGGCACGCACAAGGCCTTGCGCACGGCCATCATCGCCGCCTCGGTGGCCATGCCGCTGCAGTTCCTGGCCGGCGACATGCACGGGCTGAACACGCTGGAGCACCAGCCCGCCAAGATCGCGGCGCTCGAGGGCATCTGGCACACCGAGAAGAGCGCGCCGCTCACGCTGTTCGGCATTCCCGACGAGGCCGCCGGCACCACGCACTACGCGGTGAAGATTCCCAAGATGGCGAGCCTGATCCTGGCGCACGACGCCGACGCCGAACTCAAGGGCCTCAACGAATTCCCGAACGCCCACCCGCCGGTGGCGCCGATCTTCTGGGCCTTTCGCGTGATGGTCGGCGTGGGCACGCTGATGCTGGTCGTGGCCTGGGCCTCGGCCTGGATGCTCTGGCGCCGGCGCCGCCAGGCGCAGGGCTCGCTGGACCTGCCCAAGCCCGCGCTGTACGTGCTGGCGGGCATGACCTTCTCGGGCTGGCTGGCCACGCTGTCGGGCTGGTACGTCACCGAGATCGGCCGCCAGCCCTTCCTCGTCTACGGCCACCTGCGCACCGCCGACGTGGTCACCAACACCCCCTCGCCCATGATCGCGGTCACGCTCACGGCCTACCTCATCGTGTACGGCCTGCTGCTCATCACCTACGTCGGCGTACTCAAGTACATGGCCGAACACCCGTTCAAACATGCCCCCGAAGCACCCCACGGCGCCGAACTCGGCAAGGCCGGCGTCTGACCGAACGGAGAACACCCCATGAACATGACCACCTGGGCCGAAGTGCTCCCCCTGATCTTCCTGGCCGTGATGGGCCTGGCCCTGCTGGCCTACGTGATCCTCGACGGCTACGACCTCGGCGTGGGCCTGCTGCTGCCCCTGGCCGAGAGCAAGGAGCAGAAGGACACCATGATCTCCAGCATCGGCCCGTTCTGGGACGCCAACGAAACCTGGCTGGTGCTCGGTGTCGGCGTGCTGCTGGTGGCCTTTCCGATGGCGCACGGGCTGGTGCTGCAGGCGCTCTACCTGCCGGTGGCCGTGATGCTGATCGGCCTGATCCTGCGCGGCGTGGCGTTCGACTTCCGTGTGAAGGCGCCCACGAAATACGTGCCGTTCTGGAACCGCGCCTTCTTCGTCGGCTCGCTGCTCGCCAGCGCCTCGCAGGGCTGGATGCTGGGCAGCTACATCACAGGCTTCGACAAGGGCTGGCTGGGCCTGGCGTTCAGCCTGGGCATCGCGCTCACGCTGCCGGCGGCCTACATCCTGCTCGGCGCGGGCTGGCTGATCATGAAGACCGAAGGCGAGCTGCAGGCCCACGCGGTGCGCTGGGCGGCCCGCGTGCTGTGGCCCATGGGTTTTGCGCTGGTCGCGATCTCGGTGGCCACGCCGCTGGTGAACCCCGGCGTGGTGGCGAAGTGGTTCAGCGTGCCCGAGGTGTTCGGCCTGATGCCGATTCCCCTGAGCTGCGCGATCGCCTTCTTCGCGGTGCGCTGGGTGGTCACGCACCCCAATGTGGTGAAGGCGGGTTACGGCTGGGTGGTGTTCGCGGCCACCGTGCTGATCTTCGTGCTGGCCTTCTTCGGCCTGGCGTACAGCATCTTCCCCGACATCGTGATCGGCCGCATGAACGTGTGGCAGGCGGCTGTGTCCACCGGCTCGCTCACCGTCATCTTCATCGGCGTGGCCATCACGCTGCCAGTGATCATCATCTACACCATCTACATGTACCGCGTGTTCTGGGGCAAGGCGCGGGCACTGACCTACAACTGAACCCGCGTCGCCGCTTTAACGGGCTAGGACGGTGAGGTCTTGCGCAGGGCAAAGCTCGTGAGCAAGGCCTGTTCGGATTCGAGGAAGAGCGTGTTGAACCGCGCCAGCCAGTTCGGCTCGAACGGCCAGGCGTTGCTCTCGACCACGCGCGAATGCTGCTTCGCGGTCTCGGACATGGCGTGAGCCCCCATTTCGCCACTCAGGCCGGCCAGCGAATGCAGCGCCTGGCGTGCGCTTTTCAGGTCGTTGCGCCGCACAGCGTCCTCCAGATTGGCAATGTGCCGCCGGGCCTGGGCCAGGCCATCGGGCAGCAGGTTCACCATGATGTTCATGCTCTTGAGCTGCTCGACACGTTCGTCATCCAGCAAGGGCCCATCGATGGTCGCCCCCGCCAGGCGCGCGGGCGACGGCGACGCGCCCGCCGCCTGGGCCTCACCCACCGGACGCTCGCCGATCAGGCGGGCCAGCTCCCCGCGCAAGGCCACCACGTTCACGGGCTTGGTGAGAAAGCCGTCCATGCCCGCGTCCCGCGCCGCCTGCCTGTGCTCCGGCGAGGCATGCCCGGTGAGCGCCACCACGGGAATGTTGCGCACCCCGTCGGCCATCGCGCGCAGCTGCCGCGTCGTCTCCATGCCGCCGAGCACGGGCATCTCCACGTCCATCAGGATCACGGCCGGCCGCACGCCCGCCTTGAGGAACTGCAGGACGTCCTGCCCCTGCTGCGCCTCCACCACCTCCAACCCCATGTCCTTCAGGTAGCCTTTGACGATGGCGCGGTTCACGGCGTTGTCCTCCGCCAGCAGCACGGAGCTGCCCATGAAGGGCGCCGGATCCTTGGCGCTGTGGCGCAAGGGCTGGTCCTTGAGCAGGCTCACGATCGCGCCGGCCATCTCAGGCAGGCTGCAAGGCGCGCTCAGGAACCCGTCCATGCCCGCTTCGCGGGCTTGTGCGCGGGCCTCGGTCGCCGGCTGGACACTGTGTGCCAGCACCGGCACCTGTTCATGCCCGGCGGCGGCCCCCAGGCGGATCTGGCGCACGGTGTCACAACCATCGAGCACCGGCATGTGGAGGTCCATCACGACGAGGTCATACGGCACGTCCGAGGCCAGGCGAAGCAGGTCCAGCGCCTGGGCGCCGTTGCCGGCCTCGTCGATGCTGCTGCTGCCCACCAGGGCCAGGAGTTGGGCCAGGGTGGCGCGGCGCCGGATCGGATCGTCATCCACCAGCAGCACGCGGGCGCCGCGCAGCAACCGCGCGGCATGCCGCATGGCTTCTTCGGCGTGGGCCCGGGCCTCCGCCTGCGCCACCGCGGGAAACGACAGCGTGAACGCCGTGAACTCGCCCAACCGCGATGCGCAGGTGATCTCCCCGCCGAAGGCGCGCATGGCGCGCCGGCAAAACGCCAACCCCAGGCCTGTGCCATCGGCCTTGCCGGAGGTCTGGAAGTCCTCGAACAGGTGCTCCATCTTTTCCGGCGCGATGCCCGGCCCTGTATCGCGCACCGTGATGCACTGCGCATCCACGGTCACCGTCACCATGACGTCGGGACAGGCCGGCAGGTAATACAGCGCGTTCTTGATGAGGTTGAACAGGATCAGCGTCAGGAGGGTTTCATCGCCCTTGAACGTGAAGTCGGCCACCTCCGCCAGGCGCACCCGCTCGCGCTGCGCCTCGCTCTCGTAGCCGAAATCGCTCACCGCGCGCTCGGTGCACACCGCCGCCGAGAGCCAGGTGAAACCCGAGGCATCGAAGGCCCTGCTCTTGAGCTGCTGCAGCGTCACCGTGATCGACTGCAGACCCAGCTTGATCGCGTTGCGGCCCTCGTTCATCACCCGCACCATCGCCATGACCTGCTCGCGCGTGTGGGACACCGAGGACTGGGATGACCCCAGGCGCAGGAAGTCGCGCTCCAGGGTGTCGAAGACACCCTGGATCTTCTGCATGGGCCCGCGCATCTCGTGCGCGATGGAACCCGCGAAGCTCATGTACAGGCGATGGCGCGCCAGCTCAGCCTGCCTTCTTTCGAAATGGGACAAGGCACCGGCCACGAACAGCAGCGTCGGCACGGGCAGCCAGATCCAGACGTCCGGCGTGAACGCGATGCCGGGTTGTGATGCCCAGAACGCGAGCGCCCCAAGGGCGTATCCGGCGACCAGCATCACCACGGCATTGCGCCAATCGGCGACCAGAATGACACACACCGCACCGATCACCATGTTCACGACAGAAAAGCTGTCCCCCTGATTCTTCAGGGTCGTGAACGTCTGCAGAAACGCCAGGCAGTAGACCGACGTGAAGTAGGCATGCGCGAGGTAGAACGGCCTGGCCCTCGCGGGCCACCACGGGCGCAACGCCAGTGCCAGGCACAACAGGGTGGCGATGGCCCTGAGCGCCAGATCGTCGTAGCGCGGCGGGAGTTGCCCCGTGAAACGCAGCAGATAGAAGAGCGGGAAGGCCAGGCTCCCCAGAGCCCCCATCCACACCAGGAACGACCTGTTCATGTCGTGATGCGAGCGGTACCTCGCGAACAAACCAGCGGCCAGTGAGCTCAAATCGCACCTCCCAAAAAATTGGCAGGGCGATGCTAAGGGGGCGCTCTGTTCACCACAACAGCCCAGCCGCCCCCTCGGGCAAAGGGCGGCCCCGAACAAAGCGCACTTGAATCCCAAATAACGTCGCTTCGTTTCCAAATTCAGATCATTGGAACCCGCAGACTGGGACATTCCCTAGGTCGAGAAATAAGCGCAAAAACGACACGCCCAAGCCGTGATCGAGATCAGCCGCCAGCGATGACCGTGCGCGCCACCACCCGATCGTCCCCCAGCACGATCAGCGCGAACAGCAGCTCGTCCAGGCTGTCCGCCTGCAAGGTCTTGCGCGCCAGCAGAGGGGTGGCCTGCGGGTCGAGCACCACGAAATCCGCCTCGTGGCCGGGCTGCAGGTTGCCCACCACGCCCTCGAGCCCCAGCGCGCGCGCCGCGCCCGCCGTGTGCTGCCACCACAGCTGCCCCGGGGTAAGGCTCAGGCCCTGCTTGGTCTGGCCCTCACGGCCCACGCAGTAGGCCGCGAGCATGGTGCGGAACGGCGAGAAGCTGGTGCCACCGCCCACGTCGCTCGCCAGGCCGTAGCCCATGCCCGCCGCGTCGGCGGCGAGGTAGTCGAAGAAGCCGCTGCCCAGGAACTGGTTGCTGGTCGGGCTCACGGCGGCGGTGGTGCCGGTGGCGGCCATCAGCGCGCGGTCGGCCTGGTCGAGGTGGATGCAATGGGCGTACACCGCGCGCTGCCGCAGCAGGCCGAAGTCGCCATACACGCCCAGGTAGCTGCGCGACTTCGGGAACAGCTCGGCCGCCCAGCGCACCTCGTCGAGGTTTTCCGCCACGTGCGATTGAATCCACACGTCACCGTGCTTTGCCGCCAGCTCGCCCGCGCCGCGCAGCTGTTCGGGCGTGCTGGTGGGGGCGAAGCGCGGCGTGATCGCGTAGCCCAGGCGGTCCACGCCGTGCCAGCGCTGGATCAGCGCCTCGGTGTCGATCAGGCTCTGTTCGGTCTGGTCGCGCACGCCATCGGGGCTGTGGCGGTCCTGCAGCACCTTGCCGGTGATGAAGCGCAGGCCGCGCGAGCGCGCCGCCTCGAACATCGCGTCGACCGAGGCCGGGTGCGAGGTCGCGAAGGTGAGCGCGGTGGTCACGCCGTTGCGCGCCAGTTCGTCCAGGAAGAAGGCCGCCACCTCGCGCGCGTGCTCCGGCTCGTGAAAGCGCGACTCGTGCGGGAAGGTGTAGTTCTCCAGCCAGGGCAGCAAGCCGGCCGCGGGCGCGCCGATCACGTCCGTCTGCGGGTAGTGCACGTGCATGTCGATGAAGCCCGGCGCGATCAGTTTTCCGCTCAGGTCTTCCACCGACACGCCGGGAAAGTTGCCGATCAGCGCGGCGTGGTCGCCCGCGGCGCGCACCACGCGCCGACCCTGCGCGTCGGGGCCGACGACCAGCAGGCCATCGGCGTCGTAGACAGGGCGTTGTTGGTCGTCGAAACGCAGGAGGGCGGCACGGTAGGCGTTCATGCCGCGCAGCTTAACGCCTGGGGCTCGCCCGGGCATATCGCGCCGCCGATAAGGCCCATACCGCCGCGCCGGCGGTGGGCCCGCGCGGCTTCAGCGCTCGACCGAACCCTGCACGCCTTCGACCAGCCAGTTCATGCCCAGGATCTGCCCGTCGTCGAGCGCCTTGCCGGCTTCGATGACGGTCTTGCCCTGGTTGTCGCGCACGGCGGTCTTGCGCGCCGCGAACACCGCGAGCTTGCCCGCGGCCATGTCGGCCTGGCGCGCCTGCACCTCGTCGCGCACCTTGGCCGGCACCTTGCTGCCGAAGCTGTCGACGCGGATCATGCCCTCCTTCACTCCGCCCCAGACGCTCGCGCTCTGCCAGGTGCCGTCCAGCACGGCCTGCACGCGGCGGGTGTAGTAGTCGCCCCAGAGGTGGGTCACGGCGGCGATCTGCGCATCGGGCCCGAAGCGGCGCATGTCGGAGTGGTAGGCCACGGCGAGCCTGCCGCGCTCCTGCGCGGCCACCATCACGGCGGTGGAGCCGGTGTGGAAGGCCAGCACCTCGGCGCCCTGGTTCATCAGCGTCATGGCCGCGTCGCGCTCGCGCGGCGGGTTGAACCACTCACCCAGCCACACCACTTTGACGGTGGCGCGCGGGTTGACCGAGCGCATGCCCAGGGTGAAGGCGTTGACGCCCTGGATCACCTCGGGGATCGGGAAACCGGCGATGTAGCCCGCCTGCGTGGCCATGCGGCCCGCAGCCACACCGGCCAGGTAGCGGCCCTCGTAGTAGCGCGCGTTGGCGGTGGCGACGTTGGGCGCGGTCTTGTAGCCGGTGATGGACTCGAACTTCACGTCCGGGAACTCGCGCGCCACCTTGAGCGTGGGCTCCATGTAGCCGAAGCTGGGCGTGAAGATGATGCGGTGGCCCTGCTGCGCCAGATCGCGGATCACGCGCTCGGCGTCGGCGCCTTCGGCCACGTTCTCCACGTAGCGTGTCTCGACCTTGTTGCCCAGGGCGGCCTGCACGGCGAGCCGGGCCTGCTCGTGCTGGCGCACCCAGCCAGCTTCGGTCAGCGGCGTCACGTAGACGAACGCGGCCTTGAGCGGCGGCGTCTGTGCCTGGGCGGGGGTGGAAAAGGGAAATAAAAAGCTGGCAGCCGCCAGTGCGCACGCGCACCGGGCCACGAGGTTTTTGTACATGGTGGTCCTCTACATGGCTTCCGTGAATGAAAAAGCGAGCCGGGGAAGCACCGGGCTCGCTGGGGCGTGATTTTACCCGGGCCCGGGGCCGTCAAACAGATCGAGCTGCCGGGCGGGCTGCAGCAGCCAGCTTCCGATCACGTCGTAGCGGTAGTGCTCATCGTGGTCGCCCACCCGGTGTCCTTCGACCAGGAAGAGTTCGTCGATGGTCCACTGGATCGGGCGGATCCAGTGGGTCGCTCGGGCGGATGGCGCCCAGTAACTGATGCTGTAGCGACTCGTGCCAGTTCGCCGGATCGAACATCGCGCCGTCCAGCGGGGCCTTCAGCCCCGAGATCTCGAGCGCGCTCTTCAACGCCGCCCTGTTCATTGGCGAGGGCATGGCCACGACCAGAAACCTCGGTTGGGTCATGGCACGGCCCGTTCAGCCAGCGACCGCGCCGTCCAGCAAGGCCATGAGTTCCGCGCGCCGCGCCGCGCTCACGAAGCTGGCCTCGAAACTGTTGCGAGCCAGGGTGATCACGTCTTCGCGCGTGAGGTCCAGCGCTTGCACGGTCTGCACGAAGTTGGCGTTCATGTAGCCGCCGAAGTAGGCCGGGTCGTCGGAGTTGACGGTGGCGCACAGGCCGGCGTCGAGCAGGCGCTTCATCGGGTGGTCCTTCAGGTCGTTCACCACGCAGAGCTTGAGGTTGGAGAGTGGGCACACCGTGAGCGGGATGCGCCGCCGCGCCAGTTCGGCGACCAGGTCCGGGTCTTCCAGCGAGCGCACGCCGTGGTCGATGCGCTCGGTCTTCAGGTCGTTCAGTGCTTCCCAGATGTAGGCCGGCGGGCCCTCTTCACCCGCGTGCGCCACCACATGGAAGCCCAGCTCGCGGCAGCGCGCGAAGACGCGCGAGAACTTGGACGGCGGGTGGCCGACCTCGCTCGAATCCAGGCCCACGCCGATGAAGTGCTGGCGGTAAGGCAAGGCGGCTTCCAGCGTCTGGAAGGCATCTTCCTCGCTCAGGTGGCGCAGGAAGCACAGGATCAGCGCCGCGCTCACGCCCAGCTCGGCCTGGGCGCGCGCGCAGGCGCTGGCCAGGCCCAGGATCACCGTGGCCATGGGCACGCCGCGCGCGGTGTGGGTCTGCGGGTCGAAGAAGAGCTCGGCGTGCGCCACGTTGTCGGCCTTGGCGCGCAGGAAGTAGGCCCAGGCCATGTCGTGGAAGTCGGCCTCGTGCAGCAGCACGCTGGCGCCGGCGTAGTAGATGTCCAGGAAACTCTGCAGGTTGGTGAAGGCGTAGGCCTCGCGCAGCGCGTCCACGCTGGCGTAGGGCAGGCTCAGGCCGTTGCGCTGGGCCAGCGCGAAGATCAGCTCGGGCTCCAGCGAACCCTCGATGTGCATGTGCAGCTCGGCCTTGGGGATGGCGGCGGCGAGTTGGGTGGGGGTCATGGTCATGTCAGGTCCTTCGGTCAGCAGGTGCCCAGTGCGATGTCCAGGCGTTTCAGGTAGCGGCGGTAGGCGCTGGAGACGCGGTCGGCCGGGCCGTGCACCTCGGTCACGGGGGTGGTGCGGCCCACCGGCAGCGCGCGCGGCGACTGCGATTCCACCACCGGGCGGTCCTGCGCGAACACCGCGTCCTGGAAGGCGACCAGTTCCTGGTCGGTCGAGGCATCGCCGCGCGTGGCCATCACGAACCAGGCCGTGCAGAGTTCGTGGCCATCGGGCCGGATGAAGAGCGCGATCGCGTTGCTCACCGGGTCGCCCTCGGTGGCGTCCTTGCGCAGGATGGCGGCGAAGGGGTGCGGCACGTCGTAGCGGTAGGCGATCCAGGCGCCCGCGTCCGCCCCGGCGTAGGCGCGCGGCTGCCAGGCCCGGGCGTCGCGCACCACCAGACCGGCCTCGCCCTCTTCCACCGCGCCGGTCTGCACCTGCGCGTGGCCGCGTTCGCCCAGCCAGCCTTCGTGCACGAAACCGAAATGGCTCAAGTCCAGGAAGTTCTCCACCAGGCGCGGCGCGCTGGTGTTGAGTTCGTAGGGGCCGCACAGCACGGTGCGCCAGGCCGGGTCGTCGCCCGGCGCGAACGCGGGCGGGTCGGCCAGCGGCGCGGCGAGGGTCTGGGACGGTGGCTGCAGCCGCACCCACACCAGGCCGTGCTGCTCGCGCGCCTCGAACGGGGTGGCGCAGTGGCTGGCCGGCGGCACGAAGTCGGGCGCGGCGGGCACGTGCTGGCAGCGGCCCTCGCCGCCGAATTGCCAGCCGTGGTACGGGCACTCCAGGCGGGTGCCGTGCAGGCCGATCAGCACCCGGCCCAGCGAGAGCCGGGCGCCCCGGTGCGGGCAGCGGTCGGCCCAGGCATGCACGCGGTGGGTGTCGTGCGCCTGCTCGCGCCAGAGCACCAGCGCCTGCCCGAGCAGCGAACAGGCCACGGGCTGGTCGCGCACCTGGTGCGAGGCGATCACGGGGTGCCAGAGTTGTGGTTCGATCATCGTGGGTTCACTCCAACAAGAAAGCCGCCCGGAGGCGGCTTTCTTTTTCCAGGGCACGGCGGGTCCGGCTCTGCCGGCCCGCACGCGCCGCCCCCTCGAGGGGGTCGCGCGAAGCGCGGCAGGGGTGGGTCAATTCGGCACTTTGCCTTCAACGCCCTTCACGTAGAACTTGATGCCACCGAGGAACTTGTCGTCGGCGACCGCGTCCTTGGCCAGCACTTCCTTGCCGTCCGAACCCAGGATCGGGCCCTTCCAGATCGAGAAGCTGCCGTCCTTCAGGCCGGCGCGCACGGTGTCGAGCTTGGCCTTCACTTCGGCCGGCACGTCTTCGGCGACGGAGACCATGTCGATCGCGCCTTCCTTCACGCCCCACCACACACCGCCGGTGGACCAGGTGCCTTCCAGCACGTCCTTGGTGGCCTTGATGTAGTACGGCGCCCAGTTGATCACGGCCGAACCCAGGTGGGCCTTGGGGCCGTAGGCGGTCATGTCGGAGTCCCAGCCGAAGGCGCGCTTGCCCAGCTTCTCGGCGGTCTGCAGCACGGCCGACGAATCGGTGTTCTGGAACAGGATGTCGGCGCCGCCGTTGATCAGCGAGGTCGCGGCTTCGGTTTCCTTCGGTGGGTCGAACCAGCCGTTGACCCAGACCACCTTGGTCTTGACCTTGGGGTTCACCGATTGCGCGCCCAGCGTGAAGCTGTTGATGTTGCGGATCACCTCGGGGATTGGGATGGACGCCACCACGCCCAGGGTGTTGGACTTGGTCATGCTGCCCGCGATCACGCCGGCCATGTACGCGCCTTCGTAGGTGCGGCTGTCGTAGGTGCGCAGGTTCTCGGCGGTCTTGTAGCCGGTGGCGTGCTCGAACTTCACGTCCTTGAAGTCGGGCGCGATCTTGAGCATGGGCTCCATGTAGCCGAAGGTGGTGCCGAACACCAGCTTGTTGCCCTGGCCGGCCAGGTCGCGGATCACGCGCTCGGCGTCGGCGCTCTCGGGCACGTTCTCGACGAAGCTGGTCACGATCTTGTCGCCGAATTCCTTCTCCAGCGCCTTGCGGCCGTTGTCGTGCGCAAAGGTCCAGCCGCCGTCGCCCACCGGGCCGACGTAGGCAAACGCGATCTTCAGCGGTGCGGCCTTCGGTGCCTCGGCCGCAGCGGGTGCGGGCGCGGCGGGCGCGGCGGCCTCTTCCTTCTTGCCGCAGCCGATCAGGACGGCGCTGGTCAGCGCGGTCAGCGCGGCAACCTTCATCAGGGAACGTTTGCTCAGGTCTGTCATGGATAACCTCTTTGTTGGGAAAGGGTGGAGCGGAAACTATGCAAAAAACAGAAAAGATTATGCGCCCGGGTAAAAGGGTTTTCCGATCGAGGACGGCATGTTGATGCGGATCCACGTCGGGTTGCGCGAGATCAGGACCAGCACGACGATGGTGGCGATGTAGGGCATCATGGTCAGGAACTGGCTGGGCACGTTGACGCCGATGCCTTGCAGGTGGAACTGCAGCATGGTCACGCCACCGAACAGGTAGGCCCCCAGCAGCACGCGGGCCGGCCGCCAGGTGGCGAAGGTGGTCAGCGCCAGCGCGATCCAGCCCTTGCCGGCGATCATGCCCTCCACCCAGAGCGGTGTGTACACGGTGGACACATAGGCACCGGCCAGGCCGCAGAGCGCGCCCCCGGCCATCACCGCCACCAGGCGGATGCGGCGCACCGGGTAGCCCAGCGCGTGCGAGGACTCGGGGCTCTCGCCCACGCTGCGCAGCACCAGGCCGGCGCGCGTGCGGTACAGGAACCAGATCAGGCCGATCACCAGCGCCACACAGATATAGACCATGGGGTGGTGGCGGAACAGCGCGGGGCCGATCAGCGGGATGTCGCCCAGCAGCGGGATCGCGTGGCGGGTCTGCTCGGGCAGTTTTTCCTGCACGTAACGGGTGCCGGCGAAGGCCGAGAAGCCCGCGCCGAACAGGCTGAGCGCCAGGCCCGTGGCGTACTGGTTGGTGTTGAGCCAGATCACCAGCCCGCCGAAGATGGCCGCGAGCAAGGCCCCGGCCGCCATGCCGGCCGCGAAGCCCAGCGTGGTGCTGCCGGTGTGGACCACGGTGGCGAAGCCGGCCAGCGCGGCGCACAGCATCATGCCCTCGGCACCGAGGTTGACGATGCCGGCTTTTTCGTTGATGAGCAGGCCCAGCGAAGCAATTGCCAGCACGGTGCCCGCGTTGAGCGAGGCGGCGATCAGGAGTGCGATGGATTCCATGTCTTGCTCACTTTTTCCAGACGAGGCGGTAGGCGATCAGGGTGTCGCAGGCCAGCAGCGCGAACAGCAGCAGGCCCTGGAACACCCCGGTGATCGACTTGGGCAGGCCCAGGCGCGACTGCGCGAGTTCGCCGCCGATGTAGAACATGCTCATGAGAATGGCCGAGAACACGATGCCCACCGGGTGCAGCCGCCCCACGAAGGCGACGATGATGGCCGCGAAGCCGTAGCCCGCCGGCACATAGGGCGTGAGCTGGCCGATCGGGCCGGCCACCTCCAGCGCGCCGGCCAGGCCGGCCGCGCCACCCGAGGTCAGCAGCGCGATCCACAGCGCCTTGCGCGAGGAAAAGCCCGCGTAGCGCGCCGCCGCGGGCGCCAGGCCGCCCACCAGCTGGGCATAGCCCGCGTAGGTGCGAAACAGGAAGACCCACACCGCCGCCACGCCGGCCAGCGCGATCAGCAGGCCGATGGTCACGCGAGAGCCCTGCATCAGCTTCGGGATCTGCGTGACCGACTCGAAGGTCTTGGTCTGCGGGAAGTTGTAGCCCATGGGGTCCTTCCACGGGCCATAGACCAGGAAGTTGAGCACCTGCACCGCCACGTAGACCAGCATCAGGCTCACGAGGATCTCGTTGGCGTTGAAGCGGTCGCGCAGCAGCGCGGTGATGCCGGCCCAGAACATGCCGCCCAGCACGCCGGCCACCAGCACGGCGGGCACGATCCACGCGCCGGTGCTTTTGTCGGCGGTGAGCGCCACGCCGGCCGCGAAGATCGCGCCGATGATGTACTGCCCCTCGGCGCCGATGTTCCACACGTTGGAGCGGAAACACACCGCCAGCCCGAGCGCGATGACGAGCAGCGGCGTGGCCTTCACCATGAGTTCGGACAGCGCGTAGGTGCTCTTGATCGGCTCCCAGAAGAAGACCTGCAGGCCGCGCACCGGGTCCTTGCCCAGCACGGCGAACAGGATGACGCCGATCACCACGGTGATCAGCAGGGCCAGCAGCGGCGAGGCGTAGCCCCAGCGCGCCGAGGGTTGGGGACGGACTTCAAGCCGCAGCATGGGCGGTCTCCTCTTTCTTGTGGTGGGTGGCGGCCGTGTCCCAGAGCCCGGACATCCATTCGCCGATGCGCTCGATGGTGGCTTCGGCCCGGTCCAGGCTGGGCGACAGGCGCCCCTTGGCGATCACGTGCAGGCGGTCGCTGATCTCGAACAGCTCGTCGAGCTCCTCGCTCACCACCAGCACCGCGCAGCCCGCGTCGCGCAGCTTGAGGATCTCGCCGCGGATCTGCGCGGACGCGCCCACGTCCACGCCCCAGGTGGGCTGGCTCACGATGAGCAGCTTGGGCCTGGCCTCGATCTCGCGGCCGACGATGAACTTCTGCAGGTTGCCGCCCGAGAGCGACTTGGCCGCCGCGTCCGGCCCGTTGGCCTTGACCTTGTAGCGCGCGATGATGTCGGCCGCCTGCGCCTTGAGCGCGCCCACGCGGATCCAGCCGCCCGAGCCCAGCGCGTCCTTGCGCGAGAGCAGCAGGTTGTGCGACAGCGAGAGCGTGGGCACGGCGCCCCGGCCCAGGCGCTCCTCGGGCACGAAGTGCTGGCCCTGGGCGCGCCGCCGGCCCGGGCCGGCGTGCGACACGTCCTGCCCACCCAGGCGGATGCTGCCGGCCGGCGCGCGGCGGTCCTCGCCCGAGAGCGCGTAGAGCAGCTCGCTCTGGCCGTTGCCCGAGACGCCCGCGATGCCCACCACCTCGCCCGCGCGCACCGTGAGCGCGATGCCATTGAGGTGCGTGCCGAACGGGTCGTCGCTCTGCAGCGTGAGGCCGTTCACCTCCAGCACCGCCGCGCCGGCATGCAGCTCGCGCACCTCCAGCGCGGGCGGTTCGGCGCCGATCATCAGGCGCGAGAGCGAGGCGTTGCTTTCCTGGCGCGGGTCGCACACGCCCGTGACCTGGCCGCCGCGCAGCACCGTGCAGGCGGTGCACAGCTCGCGGATCTCGTGCAGCTTGTGGCTGATGTAGAGGATGCTGCAGCCCTCGGCCGCGAGCTTGCGCAGCACCACGAAGAGCTTTTCCACCGCCTGCGGCGTGAGCACCGAGGTCGGCTCGTCCAGGATCAGCAGTTGCGGGTTGGTCAGCAGCGCGCGGATGATCTCCACCCGCTGCATCTCGCCCACCGAGAGCGTGTGCACCGGGCGCGAGGGGTCGATGTCCAGCCCGTACTCGGTGGCCTTGGCGGTGATGCTCGCGCTCACCTCCGGCAGCGTGAGCGACTTGTCCAGGCCGAGCCAGACGTTCTCGGCCACGGTGAGCGTGTCGAACAGGCTGAAGTGCTGGAACACCATGCTGATGCCCAGGGCGCGCGCCTCCTGCGGGTTGCGGATGTGCACCGGCCGGCCGTTGAACATCACCGTGCCCTCGTCGGGTTTCACCGAGCCGTAGATGATCTTCATCAGCGTGGACTTGCCGGCGCCGTTCTCGCCCAGCACGGCGTGCACCTCGCCGGGCTGCACGGTGAGCGAGACGCCGCTGTTGGCCACCACGCCCGGATATCGCTTGGTGATGCCGCTGAGTTGCAGTCGTGTCGTGGTCATGGGTCTCCTTCGTGGTCTTGTGGGGTCAGCTCTCGGCGTCGGGCCGCTTCAGCGAGGCGGCCACGCTCTTGACCTGCTCGCGCAGCCAGCGCCCGGCCTTGGAGGCGTGGGTGCGCTCGTGCCAGAGCTGGTAGTACATCATTCGCGGGAACTCCACCGGGCTGGGCAGCACCTTCACCGGCAGCACGCCGGTGAAACGGTCGCAGTACTGGCGCCCGGTGGTCAGCACCAGCAGGCTGCCGGCGACCATGGCCGGGATCAGCCCGAAATGCGGGCAGCGGGCGGTGATGTTGCGCACCAGTCCCAGGGTGGCCAGGTGCTCGTCGACGAAACCGCGCGCGCCGGGGTGGGTGGGCG
>NZ_JBYTAE010000081.1:0-29836 GCF_058787875.1 Hydrogenophaga sp. FW305-3-2-15-A-LB1
GGCTGGTGCGGGTGAAGGCGCCGGGGCGGGAGCCGGCGCGGGTGCAGGCGCCGGGGCTGGCGCGGCAGCGGCCATCACTTCACAAGTCTTGGTCGCGCCCTTGGCGGGATCGCTGCCGAAATAGCTGGCGGTGCACATGCCGGCCGTGCGGACCGTCTTGTAGGCCCAGCGGGTGCCGGTGCCATAACGCACGTTCTTCGTGCCGGAGAACCAGAAAATCTTGCCTTCGTTGGCGACCTTGGTCCAGGTCGCGGAGGCCGTCTGAGCCTGGGCCGGGGCTGTGGCGGCCACCATCGAGAACATGACCGCACAGGCGGCCAACACACCGGCGTGCGAAGCCGGACGGGAGAGGGAATCGAGTTGGGACATGGGAAGAATCACCTGAGAGCTGAAGAAAGAACGGCCGCCTCCTGAACACGGGTCTTCCGTGCCCTCCTGCCTGGCGGTCCGGCGGTTTATGGGGATGACTGCAGTGCGCCCGCCTTGCGGCTGCTTGAGATCGCCCGCGAGGCATAGGGCGTGGGCGCATCGCGCGTGTAATTCGAGTCCGGCACCACCGACAGGCCGATCAGGGCCTGCAGCGCCGCGTTGGGCCAGAAGTTCGGGCTGGCGATGCTGCTGGCGCCCGGGATGTTGGTGGCCACGGAGGTCACGTTGTTCGACTGCGCCGCGTTGCCGGCGGCGTAGCCGCCCGTGATCAGCGACGGACTGCCCGTGCCGGCAAACAGGTTGGCCGCGAGCGTGACCGACGAGGTGCCGCTGGCGATGGCCAGGAAGGCGCCGCCCGAGCGGGTGATGGCCACGGTGTTGTGCACGGCCTCGAAGGTGTTGGTCGGGTTCGACAGGCCCTCCGCACCGTAGGAAATGGCATTCGGGTTGCTCGCCTGCGGCCCCTTGTGGAACAGGTTGCCGCGCAGGTAGACGCGGCCGCCGTTCGGGAAGTCGGCGAGGTAGCTCGACGTGCCCGTGGGGCCGTCCATGAAGTAGCTGTTCTCGATCACCGTCTCCCGGGCCCGGCTCTTGAGGTTGTGGCCGACCTTGGCTTCATGGAAGTAGCTGCGGCTCACCGTCAGCCGGTTGATCTGGTTGACGTAGATGTTGTGCGTGTAGCCATCGCCCAGGCCGTTGCGCGCGAACTCGGAGCCTTCGATGGTGATGGTCGACGAACCCGCGTTGGCCAGGATGCCGTTCTGGTTGTCGTAGAAGCCGCTGTTGATGATGCGCAGGTCGCCCCCGTGTTCGGCGCGGATGCCGGCACCGTTCTGGTCGGGCACCGTGGTGTCGCGGAACTCGACGCTGTCGATGGTGATGTTCGAGCCGGTGACCACCCACAGGCCCTTGCCACGGGCGTTGTTGCCGTTGGCGAACAGGCGGGCCTTGCCACCCACGCCGCAGATGGTCAGGTTGTTGACGGTCCAGGAAGCGACGTCGCCCCGGTAGTCGCCGGCGGTGATCTTGATCACGTCACCCGACTGCGCCGCAGCCGCCGCGGCGCTGGGCATGGCGTAGGTCTTGCCCGGTCCGACCTGCAACACGCGGCCGGTGGCGGCATCGCAGGCGGTGGCCGAGGGGGCCGGTGCCGGTGCCGGTGCCGGTGCCGGTGCCGGTGCGGGCGCTGGCGCTGGCGCTGGGGCAGGAGCAGGAGCAGGAGCAGGAGCAGGAGCAGGAGCAGGAGCAGGGCTTGGCGCTGGCGAAGGGCGAGGTGCTGGCGAAGGAGCCGGGCTCGGCGCTGGCGCCCCGGCCACCGGTTCGTTGACCGTGCCACCACCCGTGGCCGTCCCTCCGCCGCCCCCACCACCGCAGGCGGTGAGCGTGGCCGCGAACAGCACGGCCAGCAAGGGCAGCGACCTGCGGGTCGAAGGGCCCTCCATCCAGGGCGTCGGGGTCGGAATCGGAGTCGGGTTCATATCGGCGGCACAAAAACACCTTGACGCTCACACGAGGGCGGCGGCAGGGGCGATCGGGAAAGGGTTCCAGGTCACACTGCGCTGCAGTGTCGGACAGGCCAGGAACGTGAGATAAATCACCACGATGGGCGGAGACCCGCTCAGCGCGAACGGAGTATCAGCTTCCCAACGGCTTGGAGTCCGGCACGAAAGGTGTGGGTTGGTAACAAAATTCCCCGCCCGAAAAGAGGTGCCCGGTGGAGGGCGTGTGTGCAATGTCCGCCCGCCGACCGGTGGCTGGTAACACGCCATACGTTTTGAAACCAGCCCGAAGGCCGTCACACTCGGGATTCACCGACTCACAATACCGCCATGCAAAAAAACCTCAGCCTCATCGGGGTGCCGACCGACATCGGCGCCGGTGCCCGCGGTGCCTCCATGGGCCCCGAGGCCTTGCGCGTCGCGGGCCTGGCCACGGTGCTCGAAGGCCAGGGCCTGAGCGTCGCCGACCGCGGCAACCTCGGCGGTCCGGCCAATCCCTGGTTGCCGCCCACCGACGGCTACCGCCACCTGGGTGAAGTGGTGGCCTGGAACCAGAGCCTTCATGAGGCCGTGCACGCCGAACTTGCGCTGGGCCGCCTGCCCATCGTGCTCGGCGGTGACCACTGTCTGGGCCTGGGCTCGATCAGCGCGGTGGCGCGCCACTGCCGCGAGGCGCGCAAGAAGCTGCGCGTGCTCTGGCTCGACGCCCACGCCGACTTCAACACCGCCGCGCTCACGCCCAGCGGCAACATCCACGGCATGCCGGTGGCCCTGCTCTGCGGCATGGGCCCGCCCGAACTCACCGGCATCGGCGGCACCACGCCGGCCATCGACGCCGGCGTGGTGCGGCAGATCGGCATCCGCAGCGTGGACGCGGGCGAGAAGCGCCTGGTGCACCAGGCCGGCCTGGAGGTGTTCGACATGCGCTACATCGACGAGATGGGCATGCGCCACACCATGGAGCAGGCGCTGATGGGCGTGGACGAGCAGACCCACCTGCACGTGAGCTTCGACGTGGACTTTCTCGACCCGGAGATCGCGCCCGGCGTGGGCACCACCGTGCTCGGCGGCCCGACCTACCGCGAGGCGCAGCTGTGCATGGAGATGATCGCGGACACCGGCCGGCTGTGCTCGCTCGACGTGATGGAGCTCAACCCCGCGCTCGATGTGCGCAACCGCACCGCCGAGCTGGCGGTGGACCTGATCGAAAGCCTGTTCGGCAAGTCCACCCTGATGCGCAAAAACTAAAGTTGTAACTCAATTACAACCAAAGGCTGCCCGCGAGGGCAAGCAGCCATCAGCTCTTGCCAACCACTTCGAAGTGCTCGACCACCGGAGGCTGGGCGAAAAACGGCCCGACGATGGCGCGCCACTGCGGGAAGGCATCGGAGCCCCGGAAGGCCACGGTGTGGTCTTCCAGCGTCTCCCACTGGATCAGCAACAGGTAGCGCCCGGGGGTCTCGATGCTGCGCTGGACCTGGTAGCCCTTGAAGCCCTTCGAATGGGCGATGACGGTGCTCACCCCACGAAGAATGGCCTCTTCAAAGGCTGCGCTCTTCAGGGGGTCGATGCGGATGTCGGCGTGCTCGAGAATCATCTTGTGGAGCCCCCCGCGCCGCCTCGCGTCACCCCCCAGGGGGCGATGCCTGCGGCCTGGCAAAGCCAGTTCCGCGGCATCCTGGATGACGTGCGTGCGCGCCGGAGGAGAGTGGTGGATCGGAGAAGCAAGGTTAACCGGGAACCGCGTGGAACCGGCTTTGCCGGGCCACTGCGGTTGCCCCTTCGGGGGGTGACGCGCCGTCAGGCGCGGCGCGGGGGGGACGATCGGCTCTCATCATATCGACCGCCTTCTCCGCCATCATGATCACCGGGGCATTGGTGTTGCCCCCCACCACGCTGGGCATCACCGACGCGTCCACCACGCGCAGGCCCGCCACGCCGTGCACGCGCAGGCGCGCATCCACCACGTCCAAGCCCCCCGGCGCGCCATCCGGCCCCATGCGGCAGGTGCCCACGGGGTGGTAGATGGTGTCGGCATGACCGCGGATGAATTGTTCGATCTGCGCGTCGCTCTGCGCCTGGGCCGACGAGGCCGACTCGGTGCCACCATGGCGCGTGAGTGCGGGTTGCTGCAGCAGCGCGCGCATGCGCTTGAAGCCCCGCACCAGGCGCGCGGTGTCGTCGCTGTCCTGCAGAAAGGCGGGGTCGATCAGCGGCGCGGCCTGCGGGTCGGCGCTGGCCAGGCGCAGGCTGCCGCGGCTCTTGGGGCGCAGCAGGCACACGTGGCACGAGTAACCGTGGCCGAACACCGTCTTGCGGCCATGGTCCACCAGCTTGCCGACCACGAAGTGCAGCTGCAGGTCGGGAATGGGCTCTTCGGGCGCGCTCTTGATGAAGCCGCCCGCTTCGGCGAAGTTGGTGGTCAGCATGCCGCTGCGCTGGCGCCGCCATTCGAAGATGCCGCGCACCGCGCGCGCCACGCCGGTGAGCGAGAGGCCGAACAGGTCCTTGACCTTCGGCGCGTTGACCACCATCACCACGTCCACATGGTCGTGCAGGTTCTGGCCCACGCCCGGCAGGTCGTGCACCGGGGTGATGCCGTGTTCGCGCAAATGCGCGGCCGGGCCGATACCCGAGAGCATGAGCAGCTGCGGCGAGCCGAAGGCGCCCGCGCTCAGCACCACCTCGCCGCCGTCCTTGAGGCGCAGGATCTGCAGCGGACCGCGCCCGCCGTTGCCCCGGTACTCCACGCCCGCCGCGCGCACCGTGCCGCCGTCTTCGGTGTCGGTCACCACGCGGGTGGTGAGCGCGTTCGTGATCACCTGCAGGTTGGGCCGCGCCAGGTGCGGCGTGAGGTAGGCCTTGGCCGCGCTGTGGCGCTCGCCGTTCTTGTGCGTGACCTGGTAGGCGCCGATGCCCTCCTGCTCGGGGCCGTTGAAGTCGGTGTTGAGCGGATAGCCCGCCTGCGCGCCGGCTTCGACGAAAGCGGGCAGAAAGGCATTGGGGCTGCGCAGATCCATCACATTGAGCGGCCCACCCTGGCCGTGCCACGCGTCGGCGCCGCGCTCGTTGTGCTCGGCGCGCTTGAAGTACGGCAGCACCTCCTGGAACGACCAGCCCGGGTTGCCCAGCGCGGCCCAGCCGTCGTAGTCGCTGGCGTGGCCGCGCGCGTAGATCATGGCGTTGACCGAGCTCGAGCCTCCCAGCACCTTGCCGCGCGGCTGGTAACCACGCCGGCCGTTCAGACCGGGCTGGGGCACGGTCTGCAGGCCCCAGTTGGCCTGGCCGTTCTTCGCCAGCAGCGCCAGGCCCGCCGGGCAGTGGATGAGCACGCTGCTGTCGGGCGGGCCGGCCTCCAGCAGGGCCACCCGGGTGCCGGGGTCTTCGCTGAGGCGGGAGGCCAGCACGCAGCCGGCCGATCCGCCGCCAACGATGATGTAGTCGAACATGGTGTCTCCGTGGTGGTCAGCGCCGTGCAAGGCGTGCGCGACAATCAAAGGCCAAGGTAGCACAGGGCCTCGCGCCCGGTTAGGCAGCACCGCCTAGGAAAGACACGCCGGCGACGCCGGGTTTTCACGGATTTTTGAACAGGAGCAGCGTCTTCATGAACAGCATCAACACGGTCGGCATCATCGGCTCGGGCACCATGGGCAACGGCATCGCACAGGCCTGCGCCACGCGCGGCATCCGCGTGGTCATGGTCGACATCGCGCAGGCCGCGGTCGACAAGGGCCTGGCCACGGTGGCTGGCAGCCTGGACCGGCTGATCAAGAAAGAGAAGATCACCGCTGCCGACAAGGACCAGGCGCTCGCCCTGATCAAGGGTTCGACGAACTACGAAGACCTCAAGGGCGCGCAGCTCGTGATCGAGGCCGCCACCGAGAACGAGGGCCTGAAGGTCAAGATCCTGCAGCAGCTCGACGGCCTGCTCGCGCCCGAGGTGATCGTGGCCACCAACACCAGCTCGATCAGCATCACCAAGCTGGCCGCCGCCACCCAGCGGCCCGACCGCTTCATCGGCATGCACTTCTTCAACCCGGTGCCCATGATGGCGCTGGTGGAGATCATCCGCGGCCTGCAAACCAGCGACGCCACGCACGACGCGGTGAAGGCGCTGGCCGAGGCCCTGGGCAAGTCGCCCATCACGGTGAAGAACGCGCCCGGCTTCGTGGTCAACCGCATCCTCGTGCCCATGATCAACGAGGCCTTCTTCGTGCTGGCCGAAGGCATCGCCACGGCGGAGGACATCGACGCCGGCATGAAGCTGGGCACCAACCAGCCCATCGGCCCGCTGGCCCTGGCCGACATGATCGGCCTGGACGTGTGCCTGGCCGTGATGAACGTCTACATGGCCGAGTTCAACGACGGCAAGTACCGCCCCGCCCCGCTGCTCAAGGAAATGGTGGCCGCCGGCTACCTGGGCCGCAAGACCGGGCGCGGCGTCTACACCTACTGAGCGTCGCCGGGGGCCGCCCAGCGCAGCGGCAAGGCCCCCTGCACCCGCCGCGCGTGGGTCACCTGCATGCGCAGCAGGCGCAGGCTGCCGTCCCACACCACCTTCGCCTGCACCGCGAGATACAGCAGGTCGCCCCGCTCGAAGTCCACGAACAGCAGGCCCGCCGCCGGGTGCAGGGCGATGTTGCCCAGCGTGTTGAAGAAGTGGTTGCCCAGGTAGTCGGGCACGGTCAGCACCTCGCCGGCCACGTTCACGAAACCCGGCGGGCCGCCCCGGTGCGACACGTCGACCCCATGGCTGCGCTCGCCGCCCGCAGACGCCTGGGGGTGGGCGGTGGCGATGAAGAAGGTGTCGGCGGCGCGGATCAGCCCGCGCGACGCCTCGTCCAGGCCCGGGCCTTCGAAAGCGATCTGCCCCGCAGGTGCGCCGGGTACCCACACCGGCTCCCGCGCCTGGATGTACTTCGGGCAATTGCCAAAGCTCTGACCGACCTCGACCGTGACACCGCCGTCCTGCAGCCGCGCCGTGCCGTTCATGCGGTTGCGCCGGCGCGTGTGCGGTTGAATGCCGAGCAGACCCAGCGCGGCGCCATCGCGCAGCGTGGTGTTCAGCGGGTCGTGCGGCAGGGGCCGCGCACGGATGTGCAGGTGCGTGGGGTCGGGCGATTGCATGAAGCCCGGCGCGCCCGCGAGCACGCTGGCCCAGGGCTGTCCCTGCGCGTCCACACTGCCCACCAGCACGAAGGGCAACAGGCCGAAGAACTCGCGGTGCTGGTCGGGCATGTGGTCGCGCAACACGCGCGGGCCGATCTGCGCCATCTGCGCCTGCACACCGGCGCGCGCCTGCATCGCCTGTTCACCGGTGTGAAAGGCGGCGCTCATGCCGCCAACCCCACTGGCGAGGTCACCATCGGCACGAAGCCCGGCAGGGCCTCGATGCGCGCCAGCCAGGCGCGGATGGCCGGATACGGCTGCAGCGACACCAGGCCCTCGGGCGCCCGGGCCACGTAGGCGTAGTGCGCCAGGTCGGCCAGCGTGGCGCGCTCGCCGACCAGAAACGGCGTGCGCCCCAGCGCGCCTTCCATGAACTCGAACAGGGCTTGCGCACGAGCGATCGCCTCCGCCGGGTCGGTGGGCAGCCCGAAGAGCTGCACCACGCGCGCGGCGGCCGGTCCGGACGCCAGCGGGCCGGCGGCCAACGAGAGCCAGCGCTGCACGCAGGCCGCGCCCACCGGATCGCGCGGCAGCCACTGGCCCGGCGCGTAACGGGCTTCGAGGTACACCAGGATGGCGTTCGAGTCGCTCAGGATGAGGTCGCCGTCGCGCAGCACCGGCACCTGACCCAGGGGGTTCAGCGCCAGGAAGGCGGCGGACTTCTGCTGCTTCTGCGGCAGGTCGATCTCGACCGTCTCGAACGGCAGGCCGAGCAGCGAGAGAAACAACTCGACGCGGTGGCAGTGGCCGGAGATGGCGCTTCGGTGCAGTTGGATGGAAGGTGCCATGGATCGCTCCTGAAAGAGGAAAGGCGCCATCTTCTTTCTTGCAAGCACATTCACAAATACCCCTGCACGCACAAGACTGCTCCATAAATCGGTTTAATGGCGCATGGACAAGTTCCGCGCCATGGCCACCTTCGTGCAGATCGCCGACGCCGGCAGCCTCACCGCGGCGGCCTGGGCGCTGGGCGCCTCGCTGCCGGCCGTGGTGCGATCGCTCGCCGCCTACGAGGCCGAGCTGGGGGTGCGCCTGTTCAACCGCACCACGCGCCGCATCTCGCTCACCGAAGAAGGCCGGCGCCACCTTGAGAGCTGCCGCCAGCTGCTGGCGGCGGTGGACGACGCCGAGGCCGCGCTGAAGGACGACGCCACCGAACCCTCCGGCCAGCTCACCATCACCGCTCCGGTGCTGTTCGGCCAGATGCACGTGGCCCCCGTCGTTACGCGTTTCGTGCGGCGCCACCCCCAGGTGCATTGCCGCGTGATGCTGATGGACCGGGTGGTGAACCTGCTGGAAGAAGGGGTCGACGTCGGCATCCGCATCGCGCACCTGGAGGACTCCAGCCTGGTCGCCCTGCCGCTGGGCGAGATCCGCCGCGTGATCGTGGCCAGCCCCGCTTTCCTGCGCGAACACGGCCGACCGCAGCACCCCAACGACCTGCTCAAGGCCAACTGCGTGCGCCTGGTGGGCTACGCACCCCATTGGGGGCGTTTCCAGGAAGGCAGCAAGACCTTCAAACTCACCGTCGGTGGCAACCTGGAGTTCAATCACATTGCCCCGGCGGTGCAGGCCTGCGCGGACGGCGCGGGTTTCGGCCAGTTCCTCTCCTACCAGGTGGCGCCCTTGCTGCAATCCGGCGCGCTGGAAACCGTGCTGGACGACTTCGCGGACGCGCCGCGCCCGATCCACGTCGTCTACCCCCATGCCCGCCTGCTGCCCACGCGCACGCGGGCTTTCATCGATTTCATCCGACAGGAACTCAAAGGCTTCGAGCCCGGACACCCCCCACCATGAGCACTTCCTCTTTCGACTTTGACCTCTTCGTGATCGGCGGCGGCAGCGGCGGCGTGCGCGCCGCCCGCATGGCCGCGCAGCGCGGCGCGCGCGTGGCGCTGGCCGAAATGCTGGGCACCGACGGCCTGGGCGGCACCTGCGTGAACGTGGGCTGCATCCCCAAGAAGCTCTACAGCTACGCGGCGCACTATGCCGAAGCCTTCGAGGAATCGCACGGCTTCGGCTGGGAGCTGGACAAGCCCCGTTTCAACTGGGCCACGCTCAAGGCCAACCGCGCCAAAGAGATCAGCCGCCTCAACGGCATCTACGGCAACCTGCTGACCGGCTCGGGCGTGACCGTGTTCGATGCCTTCGCGCGCATCGACGGCCCACAGGCCGTGGTGCTCAAGCTCCATGGCGAGGCCGGCGAAAAACGCGTGACGGCGAAGCACATCCTCATCGCCACGGGCGGCAAACCCAGCGTGCCCGACATCGAAGGCCGCGAGCACGTCATCGACTCCAACGCCATCTTCGACCTCGAGCCCTTTCCCCAGCGCCTGCTGATCGTGGGCGGTGGCTACATCGCCAGCGAGTTCGCCTCCATCTTCAACGGCCTGGGCGCGAAGGTGACCCAGCTCTACCGGGGCGAGCAGATCCTGCGCGGCTTCGACGACGAGATCCGCCACTTCGTGGCCAACGAGATGATCAAGTCGGGCGTGGACCTGCGGCTGGGCGCGGACGTGGCCGCCATCGTGAAGACCCCCGACGGCCTGCAGGTGAAGCTCCAGGGCGGCGGCGAGGTGATAGCCGATGCCGTGCTGTACGCCACCGGCCGCGTGCCCACGGTAGGGGGCCTGGGCCTGGACGCGGTGGGCGTGGCCCAGGGCAAGGGCGGCGAGGTCATCGTCGACGAGCAGTACCGCACCAACGTGCCCTCCATCTTCGCCGTGGGCGACGTCACCAGCCGCCTCCAGCTCACCCCCGTGGCGCTGGGCGAGGCCATGGTGGTGGTGGACCAGCTCTTCGGCCCCGCCGCGGGCAAGCCGCCGCGCAGCATGGCCTACGACTTCGTTCCCACCGCCGTCTTCACCCACCCCAGCATCGGCACCGTGGGCCTGAGCGAGGCGGACGCGCGCAAGCGGCATGGCGACGTGACCATCTTTCGCAGCGAGTTCAAGGCGCTCAAGCACACGCTCTCGGGCAGCAGCGAGCGCACGCTCATGAAGCTGGTGGTGGACACGAAAAGCGACCGCGTGGTGGGCCTGCACATGGTGGGCGCCGAAGCGGGCGAGATCGTGCAGGGTTTTGCGGTGGCGCTCAAGGCCGGCGCCACCAAGGCGGTGTTCGACAGCACCATCGGCATTCACCCGACGGCGGCGGAAGAGTTCGTGACCATGCGCGAACCCGTCAAGGCCTGAACAGGCTCAGCGAAGCACGGCCAGCAAGGCCATGCACACGGCGGTGTGCGCCAGCAACCCGGGCACCAGCCACGCCGCGTAGCGAGCCCCGCCGCTCAGGACGGCGGTGACGCTCTTGCTCAGGGCGTGCACGCCCAGTGCCAGCATCACCGCCCACGGCACGCCCTCCGCAGGCGGCCCGCCGGACGCGAAGACCGCCGCCAGCGCCGAGTGCAGGTCGACGAGCGAGGCGAGCAAGGTCCCGGCCAACACGCCGGCCTCGCCCAGCCAGAGGTCCAGCGCATGCACCAGGACCTGGATGCCCGCGAGCAAGGCCGCAATGGCCATGGCGCCCCAAAGGCTGAACATCCGATCGCCCTGCGGCCCTCCCAGGCCCTCGGTGTGCGGCGACGACCCCATCGCGCCGCCCATTTCCATGGGCGCCCCGCGCACCAGCCACCCGCCCCACAAGGCGGCCAGCAGCGCGCCCGCCAACGCCGGCAACCACAAACCCGGGAGCCAGGCCGGGCGGACCGCCACCGCCACCAGCAACATCTGCAGCAAGGTGGGCACACACGACAACAAGCCCCCACCGGCCATCAGACGGGCCTCGCCGCCCTGCTGGCGCACGCCCATGCCCAGCGTGGCGATGGTCGCCGTGCTGGAGACAAAGCCGGAGGCGAAGGCCGAGAACGCCACCGCCTGCCGCGCCTGCAGCAGCCGCCGGCACAGGTGGGCCAGCGACTGGACCGCCAGCAGCAGCGCCAACAACTGCACGATGGTGGCCGGATTGAGCACCGGCCCCCACAAGGGCCGGTTCGGCATCAGCGGCAGCGCCACGAGCACCAGCGCGGCCAGCACGATGCCGTCGCGAATCTCCGCCGGGCGCAGCCACTCGGTCACGAAATGGTGCAGCCGCTCGCGCGCGGCCAGCAGCGCCGTCAGCCCGGCGGCCATGGCGGCCGCCAGCGGCAGTTGCCAGACGCACACCACGCCGATCAGGTAGGTCAGCAGCAGCGCCACTTCGGTGGTCGCACCCGGGTCCTCGGACCGGTCGCGCGCATAGGCCACCACACCCAGCGCCGCCACGAACGCCGCGCCGATCAGCACCAGACCCGTGTGCCCCAGGAGCGCGGCCAGCGCGCCGCTCACACACACCAGCGCGAAAGTGCGCAGGCCGGCAAAGGCCCGCGCCGGGCCCTCGCCCTTGCGGCGCTCGCGCTCGACACCGATCAGCAACCCGCAGCCCAGCGCGGCCGCCAGCGGGGCGGCGGCGGTGGTCCATTCGGGCAGGGTGATGGGCAACATGCGGTTTTCCTCCAGTTTCGGCCGTCCTGCGGTGCCAGGCAACGGCGCGCCACAATAGCGCATGCAAAAAACACCTGCCTACACCGCACCGCTCGTTTTCAAGGACCCGGCCGAGGCGCTGGCCCAGGTGCAGCGCATCTACCAGGACAACGTGGAATTCCTGCGCCAGGCCATGCGCGATTTCGTCGCCGGCGGCGATTTCACGCAGACCCATGTGCGGGCGTGTTACCCCTACGTGCGCTTGCACACCCACAGCGTGCTGCGCCAGGACAGCACCATCGGCCAGCCGCTGAGCCGCCTGAGCTATGGCTTCGTGGCCGGCCCCGGGCGCTACGAAACCACCCTGACCCGGCCCGACCTGTACAGCGACTACTACCTGGAGCAGTTCCGCCTGCTGCTGGCCAACCACGGCGGTGAACTGGAGGTGGGCACCAGCACGCAGCCCATCCCCATCCACTTCTCGTTCGCCGAACACGACCACGTGGAAGGCAGCATGGACCTGATGCGCCGCGCGCTCATGCGCGACGTGTTCGACCTGCCCGACCTCACCGCCATGGACGACGGCATCGCCAACGGCACGCACGAGCCCCGCGCAGGCGAGGCGCACCCGCTCTCGCTGTTCACCGCGCCCCGGGTGGACTATTCGCTGCAGCGCCTGCGCCACTACACCGGCACCGCGCCCGAGTGGTTCCAGAACTTCGTGATGTTCACCAACTACCAGTTCTACATCGACGAGTTCATCAAGCTCGGCCGCGCCGAGATGGCCGACCCCGACAGCGAGTACGTGGCCTTCGTCGAACCGGGCAACGTGGTGATGCGCCGCACCGGCCTGGCCGCCGAGAACGGCGACGAACTCGGCAGCGCACCGCCGCGCCTGCCGCAGATGCCGGGCTACCACCTGCTGCGCGAAGACCGCAGCGGCATCACCATGGTCAACATCGGCGTGGGCCCGGCCAACGCCAAGACCATCACCGACCACATCGCCGTGCTGCGCCCGCATGCCTGGCTCATGCTCGGCCACTGCGCCGGCCTGCGCACCAGCCAGCAGCTGGGCGACTACGTGCTGGCCCACGCCTACGTGCGCGAAGACCACGTGCTGGACGAAGAGCTCCCGCTGTGGGTGCCGATCCCCGCGCTGGCGGAGATCCAGCTCGCGCTCGAAGCCGCCGTGGCCGACGTGACCGGCGTGCCGCCGGCCGAGCTCAAGCGCATCATGCGCACCGGCACCGTGGCCAGCACCGACAACCGCAATTGGGAGCTGCTGCCCGACAACATGCCGCAACGCCGCTTCTCGCAGTCGCGCGCGGTGGCGCTGGACATGGAGAGCGCCACCATCGCGGCCAATGGCTTCCGCTTCCGCGTGCCCTACGGCACCCTGCTGTGCGTGAGCGACAAGCCGCTGCACGGCGAGATCAAGCTGCCCGGCATGGCCAACCACTTCTACCGAGAACGCGTGGACCAGCACCTGCGCATCGGCATCCGCGCCATCGACATCCTGCGCGCCGGCGGCACGGACCAGCTGCACAGCCGCAAGCTGCGCAGCTTCGCGGAAGTTGCGTTCCAGTGAGCCGGGGCGCCGGCCTCAGCCCCGGCCGGCGCGCACCAACTCCACGGTTTCCTTGCGGTCGGTGCTGCCCAACCGCTCCAGCGTGAAGCGCACGACCCGCATCAGGTCCGGCGAATACCACAACGTGGCCTGGTAACGAAGGTTCGACATCGCGACGCGGTGCACGGGCAGGCGGGAGGTCCACCCCCGGACGTCGATGCGCACCGCGTTGTACTCACTCTCGCCCATGCGGAGCGTTTGAGAGAGAGACGCTACAGCCGTGACGTCGAACGTCGTGGTGTCGCCTCCCTTCGTGGTCGAAAAATTGAAGGTCTGCACCCCGTTGAGCACCTTGCCACCCGGCGCCCAGCCGCCAGGCGGTGTCACCAGATCGAGTTCCAGCAGCGCGGGCGACGAAGAATCCAGCACGAGGCCGGTTTCATCCTCCACCCGACCGCCCCCGTTGAAAACGACGCGAGCGCCGTCCACGCGATCCACCTTCAGGCTGACCGTGCTCTTGAGCTGGGTCTGCGCGTCCGTCACCACATACTCGAACCAGTCGCCTACCCGCCGCTGCGCCGTCGGCTGCAGGCCCGCCGAAGGCGCGGCTACCGGTGCCGCCGCCACCCGGGCGGCGTTGGCGGCGGCACGCCGTTCGAGCAGCTCGCGCCCTCGCTCAGGTAACTCGGTGATGCGGTAGGCGGGCACGGCGAGGTTGATGTTCTGCGCCTCGCGCCGCATGAGCGTGGTGATGCCGATCAACCGGCCTTCGGTATCGAACAGGCCACCGCCACTGGACCCGGGCGAAATGGGCGCGGTGGTCTGCACGAACAGCAACTGCCCCTGCTCGTCGCGGCGCAGGCCGGACAGCAAGCCATCGCTCAGCGTGGCCTCCAGGCCCTGCGGCGTTCCGATCGCATAGACGCGCGCGCCCACCCGCAAGGTGTCCCTGGGCGCAAGCTCGATGGCCGGAGCCTGGAAGTTATCCACCCGGATCTGGCACAGGTCGTTCTCCGGGTCGGGAAACTCCAGCTTGCCGCCGTAGCTCACATTGTCCTTCGCGACCTGGAAGCGGGTCATGCGCGCCAGCACATGGCAATTGGTGACCAGACGCCCAGGGCCGATCACCACCGCACTGCCCTGAGACTGGTTGCGCCCCTGGGCATCGGAGGCCACCACCGTCCAGACGCTGGGCGCCACCTTGGCGAACAGGGCATCGGGCTCAAGCGCCAACGCGGGAGCGCTTGCGGCGGCTCCCACCACCAGGACCCAGGCGCGCCAGCTCATCGTGCGGCTCCGGCAGGCGACGGTGGCAACAAGGCCTCCAAGTCAGCCATCGTCACGCGTGCCCGGGGCTTGGGGCTGGAGGCCACCGGTGGGGAGGTCTCCGTGGTTGGCGCCCGCACCGCGCCGGGCGGTGCCGTCGGCGCCATTCCGACGCCGGTGTAGCGCAAGGGCGACAGCGCCGACAAGGCCACCGCCTCGGGCTGGAGGTTCAACTGCACCCGACCGACCAGCACGCCAAACGTGATGCTGGACGCCACATACACGGTCTGGCCCGCTTCGATGTCGAACTCCAGCCGCGCCTCGTTCTCGGTCTGCGAGCTCGCCAGATGGCGGCCAGGGTGCGTGTCCACGTAGAAGAATCCGCCAGGCTGTGACTTGCCAACGACTTGGTTGTCCAGCCGTATTTCCGGCTGCATGGCCGCGCCCACCATCGAGTCGGTGCGGTAGAAGAACACACGGCAACCGTTGTCCTTCAAAGGCGGTATGGAGCTGGTCACCGCCAGATAACTGTGCCCATCCGCAGCGCAGCCCGACAACAGCGCCACCGCCAGCAAGACCAATGCGCTCGCCCACCCACGAACTCCGCCCATCATCGCCCCTCATTGCATGATTGGCGCCAATGCTAACCGTTTGTAACAAGACGAAATCCTGGGACTTTCACCAGCCAGCGTGGTGCAGGCGCCGCACGCGGCAGGCCGCGTTTCGGGTTTAAGCTGCGCCGACCCGCCCACCGGAAAACCCCATGGCCACCACCCGACGCAAGTTCCTCCTCGGCACCCTCGCCGCCAGCGGTGCGCTGGTGCTGGGCTGGTCGGTGCTGCCGCCGCGCCAGCGGCTCACCACGGCGCAGCCGCTGCCGGTGGGCGCGAACGAGGCGGCCCTCAATGGCTGGGTGAAGATCGATGCGAACGGCGGCGTCACCGTGATGCTGGCCAAGAGCGAGATGGGCCAGGGCGTGGCCACCTCGCTGTGCATGCTGCTGGCCGACGAGCTGGACGCCGACTGGTCGCGCGTGCGCTTCGAGGCCTCGCCCATCGACAAGATCTACAACAACATCGCCACCGTGGTCGACGGCCTGCCGGTGCACCCGGACACCGAGAGTCGGGTGCTGGACGCGGCGCGCTGGATGGCGGCCAAGGCCATGCGCGAGATCGGCGTGATGATGACCGGCGGCTCGTCGAGCGTGAAGGACCTGTGGCTGCCGATGCGCGAGGCCGGGGCTTCGGCGCGCGAGATGCTGGTGAGCGCCGCGGCCCGGCAATGGAACACCGAGCCAGGCCACTGCCGCACCGAGAACGGCGAGGTGCTCGGCCCCGCCGGGCAGCGCGCGGGCTACGGCAGCCTGGCCGGCGCGGCCGCGCAGCAGCGCCTGCCGCGCTCGCCCACGCTCAAGACGCCCGCCCAGTTCAAGCTGATCGGCCGGCCCACGAACCGCATCGAGGCCGCGAGCAAGACCGATGGCAGCGCGCGCTTCGGCATCGACGCGCGGCCCGAAGGCCTGCTGCACGCGAGCGTGCAGATGTGCCGCACCCTGCGCGGCCGCGCCACCCGCTTCGACGCGGCCGCCGCCCAGGCCATGCCGGGCGTGCGCACGGTGGTCCCGTTCGAGCCCCGCCACGGTGGCACCGGCGGCGTGGCCGTGATCGCCGACCACCCCTGGCGCGCCAAGCAGGCGGCCGAGGCGCTGAAGATCGAATGGGACGCGGGCGAACTCGCGAACTTCCAGAGCGCCGACGCGATGGAGCAGCTCGCGCGCACGCTGGACACCGAAAAAGGGTTTGCCTTCTTCACCGAAGGCGACGTGGACGCGGCCATGGCCGGCGCGGTGCGCGCCATCGAGGCGGAGTACCGCGCGCCCTACCTCGCGCACGCCACCATGGAGCCCATGAACTGTACGGTGCGCTTCGACGGCGACCGCGCCACGGTCTGGGTCTCGACCCAGGTGCCCGGCCTGGCGCGCAAGGCCGCCGCCGACGCACTCGGCCTGCCCGCCGAGGCGGTGACGGTGCACGTGATGCTGCTGGGCGGCGGCTTCGGCCGGCGGCTGGAGGTGGACTTCATCGCCCAGGCCGCCTCCATCGCCAAGGCCGTGCCCGGCGCGCCGGTGCAGACGCTGTGGTCGCGCGAGCAGGACTTGCGCCACGACATCTACCGCCCGGCCTGCGTCTCGCGCTTCAAGGCCGGCTTCGATGCCCAGGGGCAGCTCGTGGCCTGGCAGAACACCAGCGCGGGCCAGGCCATCGTGCCGCAGGTGCTGGGCCGCCTGTTCGGCCTGCCCGGCGGCGGGCCGGACAAGACCACCTCGGAAGGCGCGTTCGACCAGCCCTACGAATGGCCGGCCGCGCGCATCGCGCACGCCGCCGTCGCCCTGCCCTTGCAGGTGGGTTTCTGGCGCTCGGTAGGCCATTCGCACCAGGCTTTCTTCAAGGAAAGCTTCGTCGACGAGGCCGCGCACGCCGCCGGCACCGACCCGCTGGTCTTTCGCGAACGGCTGCTGCAGCGCCATCCCCGGCACCTCGCGGTGCTGCAGGCGGCGGCCCAGGCCGGCGGCTGGGGCACGGCTTCGCCGCCCGCGCCCGACGGCGCCAAGACCGCGCGCGGCATCGCCTTGCACGAGTCCTTCGGCTCCATCGTCGCGCAGGTGGCCGAGGTCTCGCTGGCCGCCGACAAAACCATCCGCGTGCACCGCGTGTGGTGCGCCGTCGACTGCGGCACGGCGGTCAACCCGACCGGCATCGCGCAACAGATGGAGAGCGCCATCGTCTACGGCCTCTCGGCGGCCCTGTACGGCCAGGTGGACATCGTCAACGGCCAGGTGCAGGCCAGCAACTTCCACGACCAGCCGGTGCTGCGTTTCCACGAGATGCCGGCGGTCGAGGTGCTGATCGTCCCGAGCAGCGCGCCGCCCGAAGGCGTGGGCGAGCCTGGCCTGCCGCCGATCGCCCCGGCGGTGGCCAACGCGCTGTTCGCGCTGACCGGCCAGCGCCACCGCAGCCTGCCGCTCAGGTCAGCTTGACCGCGCGCCCGATGTAGAGGATCGGCCCGGTCGGGCGGCCGGTGGGCGAGCCGTTGTAGGGCTCCAGCGTGATCTCGAACAGCTGGTTGGGCACCAGCGGCGGCAGCTGGTCGAGCTTCACTTCCAGCGGCTGGCCCGGTTGCACCAGGCCCAGCGAGACCGGCGCGTTCCAGTCGTCGGCCTTGGTCCAGAACTGCAGCGAGCGCTGCTCGGGCACGGCCGTGGTGCCCAGTGGCACCAGCCGCAAGCTGTTGGCGCCGCTGGTCTGCACCACCCAGCCCGGGGCCGTGCCGTTGGGCGCGACCAGCACCACCATGTATTGAGGCGCGGCCGGCGCGAACAGGCCGGTGGACGGCAGCAGCGCGACCACCGACGCGGCCACGAAACCGGTGGCGGCCACCGCGCGCCAGAAGCCCAGGCTGCTCCACCAGGTCTGCCAGGCGCTGGCCTTGGCCGCTGCGCGTGGGGGGGCGATGGCGCGTTCGATGCGCGTCCACAGCGCGGGCGAGGGCTCCACCGCCTCGACCAAGGCGGTCAGCGGCAGCAGCCGGCCTTCCCAGCCGTCGACCGCGTCGCGCAAGGCGGCATCGGTGGGCAAGCGCGCCTGCACCTCGCGCCGCTGCCCCGCCGAGAGCGTGCCCAGCACGTAGGCCGCAGCCAGTTCGTCGATCGGATCAAGGGCGGTCATGCCAGGCACTCCCGCAACGACGCCAGCCCGCGGCGGATCCAGGCCTTCACCGAGCCCAGCGGCGCGCCCAGGCGCTCGGCGATCTCGCTGTGGCTGCAACCGTCCAGGTACGCGTAGAGCACGCAGTTGCGCTTGGGCGTGTCCAGGCGCGCCAGGCAGTCGTCGAGCCGGCCGAGGTCGGCGCGCAGCGCGAAGGCCTCGGCCATGTCGGGCGCGGCGGGCGGGTCCTCGGCCTGCAGCGCGTCCATCTGCGCCTCGTCGGCCGACACGGTGCGCGCACCCGAGCGCACGGCATCGAGGGCGCGGTGGCGCACGATGCCGTACATCCACCCCCGGCCCGCGCCACGGTGGGCGTCGAAGGTGGCGGCGCGGGTCCAGATGTTCATGAAAGCGTCGTGCAACACGTCTTCAGCGGTGGCGCGGTCGCGCACGATGCGCAGCGCCACCCCCAGCAGGTAACGGCCTTCGTGCTCGTACAGGCGGCGCAGGGCCGCACGATCGCCCCGCGCACAGGCGGCCAGGGCGGCATCGTGGTCGAAAGCGTCGGGGTCGGATGGGGGCAAGGGCGGTGCTCGCGAAAGTGCGGGGCTGCCGGCCATCCTAGCCGACGGCAGCCCCGCCCGCTCAGGATGCCTTGTAGAAGATGTAGTCGGCCTGGTACTGCACGACCTGCTTGGCGCCCACGTTGGCGGCACCGCAGGCGGAGGTCGGTGCGATGCCGCCCTTGGTCGCCACGCGCTGGGTGTAGGTCACGCCATTCAGGGCGCCCATGCCCATGGCGGGGTTGGCCTTCACAAGCTGCAGGGGGATGTTCGCGTCGCCGTTGGGCGCCACGGCGACCTGGGTGGCGGTGAACTTGGAGCCGTCCATGGCTTCCCAGGTGGCGGGCGGGCCGTAGTACTTGCCGACCTGCTTGCCGCTGCGGTCCAGCAGCTTGGCGTCGGGGCCGCCGAACACCCATTCGTGCTGGCCAGGCATGTTGGCCTTGACCTTGCACTCGTAGGTGATCTGGCCGACGCCCACGGTTTCCCAGGCGACCTTGTGGCCGGCCGGCACCTTCACGGCGTCGGGCAGGCTGGCCTGCGAATACATCATGGCGGGCGAGCCCATGTGGGAAGCGCAGGCGGTCATGGCAAGCACCGCTGCGGCGGCCAGGGTGGATTTGAACAGCATGGCAAAACTCCTCGGGGTTGGGGTTGTGGGCAGCAGCGCAAAAACGGCGCCACTGCTTCCACTACTCGCCAACCGGCGTTTTGGATGCAGCCGGATGCAAAAAAACTTCGGGCCAGGGTTCAGGCCTTGCGCGGCCGGACCTTCGAGGCCGCCAGCTTGGCCTGGGTGCGGGCGCGCTCCACGTCGGCGTCGAACGCCAGCGCCACGCCCATGCGGCGCTTGGTGAAGCTCTCGGGCTTGCCGAACAGGCGCAGCTCGGTCTGCGGCACCTGCAGGGCCTCGTCCACGCCGTCGAAGGCGATGCCCGTGGCCTCGACGCCGCCGTAGATGACGGCGCTGGCACCCGGGCTCTTGAGCGTGGTGGAGACCGGCAGGCCCAGGATGGCGCGCGCGTGCAGCTCGAACTCGTTCTGCCACTGGGTGATCATGGTGACCATGCCGGTGTCGTGCGGGCGCGGGCTGACCTCGCTGAACCAGACCTGGTCGCCCTTGACGAACAGCTCCACGCCGAACAGGCCCTGGCCGCCGAGGTCGTCGGTCACGGCCTGGGCGATGCGGCGCGACTCGGCCAGCGCCTTGGGCGTCATGGGGTGCGGCTGCCAGCTCTCCACGTAGTCGCCGCTCACCTGCACGTGGCCGATCGGGTCGCAGAAGTGCGTCTCGATGCCGCCGTCGGCGCCGCGCGCGCGCACGGTGAGCTGGGTGATCTCGTAGTCGAAGTCGATGAAGCCTTCCACGATGATGCGGCCCGGGCCGACGCGCCCGCCCGACATGGCGCAGTCCCACGCGGTCTTCACGTCGGCGGGGCCGTCGATCTTGCTCTGGCCCTTGCCGCTGCTGCTCATCACCGGCTTGACGATGCAGGGGTAGCCGATGCCGCTGTCGATGGCGGCCTGCAGCTCGTCGAGCGAATCGCAGAACTTGTAGGGGCTGGTGGGCAGGCCCAGGGTCTCGGCGGCCAGGCGGCGGATGCCTTCGCGGTCCATGGTCAGGCGCGCGGCGCGGGCGGTGGGGATCACGCGCACCACGCCAGCGGCTTCAAGCTCCTGCAGCATGGGCGTGGCGATGGCCTCGATCTCGGGCACCACCAGGTGCGGGCGCTCGGCCTCGATCAGCGCCTTGAGCTGCGCCGGGTCGCTCATGGTGATGGTGCGCGCATGGTGCGCCACCTGCTGGCCCGGGGCGTTCTCGTAGCGGTCCACCGCGATGGTCTCCACGCCCAGGCGCTGCAGCGCGATCAGCACCTCCTTGCCGAGCTCGCCCGAACCCAGCAGCATGACCCGGGTGGCCGAAGGAGACAAAGGGGTGCCCAGCGTGGTCATGTGAAGCTCCGGAAGAAAGAAAGGGAAATGTTCAGAGGGACTGGCCCATGGCCTCGCCCAGGCGCACGGCGTTGCCGGGTGCCCAGTCGGGGTTGAAGGCGATCGTGTCGCGCGGCCACAGCAGCACCACGGTGGAGCCGAGCAGGAAGCGGCCCATTTCCTCGCCGCGCTGCAGGTGCAGCGGCTGGTCGTTGTAGGACCACTCGCGCACCGTGCCCGGGCGCGGCGGGTTCACCACGCCGTGCCAGGTGGTGGCCATGCTGCCCACGATGGTCGCGCCCACCAGCACCTGCACGAAGGGCACGGTGGTCTCGCCCACCTGCAGGTCGAACACGCACACCACGCGCTCGTTGCGCGCGAACAGGCCGGGCACGCCCTGGGCCGTGGCCGGGTTGACCGAGAACAGGTCGCCCGGCACGTGGATCATGCGGCGCAGCGTGGCCGCCGCCGGCATGTGGATGCGGTGGTAGTCGCGCGGGCTGAGGTAGATGGTGGCGAAGGCGCCGTCGTCGAACTGGGCGGCCAGGGCGGCGTCACCGCCCACCAGCGCGCGCGTGCTGTAGGTGTGGCCCTTGGCCTGGTAGATCTGGTCGCGCGCGATCGCGCCGAACTGGCTGATGGCGCCATCCACCGGACAGACAAAGGCCGCATCGGCCAGCGGGCGGGCATCGGCGCGCAGCGCGCGGGTGAAGAACTGATTGAAGCTGGCGTAGGCCTGTGGGTCGGGGTTCGCGGCCTCCGCCATGTTCACGCCGTACTTGCGGATGAAGCGGCGGATGATCCACTGCGTGATGCCCCCCCAGCGGCCGTTGGCCACCCAGCCCCCAAACACAGTGAGTGCGCGCTTCGGGAAAACGTATTGCAGGGCAACGGCGAATGACATGGGTGGGCAGGACGGTGGCGGGGACAAGACCCTGGCGGGCAGCCCCGCATTGTAGGGGCCGGCCCCAGGCGCTACGGTGCGAGCGGGCACAATGCCGGCACATGAAAGACGCCCTGTTCGAATGCCAACACCTCGTCAAACGCTATGGCGACAGCACCGTGGTGAACGACCTGAGTTTTGCCATCGGCCCCGGTGAATGCCTGGGCGTGATCGGGCCCAACGGCGCCGGCAAGACCACCACCATCCGCATGTGCCTGGGCCTGACCGCGCCCGACGCCGGCACCATCACCGCCTTCGGCCAGGACATGCCGCGCGACGCGTTGGCCATCAAGGCCCAGCTGGGCGTGGTGAGCCAGATGGACACCCTGGACCCGGACTTCGACTGCGCCGAGAACCTGCTGGTGTACGGCCGCTACTTCGGGCTGCCGGCGGCCACCGTCCGCGAACGCATCCCCAGGCTGCTGGAGTTCGCCGCGCTCTCGCACAAGGCCAACGCCAAGCCGGGCGAACTCTCGGGTGGCATGAAACGGCGCCTCTCGCTGGCGCGCGCGCTGGTCAACGACCCGCGCCTGCTGATGCTCGACGAGCCCACCACCGGCCTGGACCCACAGGCGCGCCACCTGATGTGGGAGCGCCTGCAGATGCTGCTGCAGCAAGGCAAGAGCATCCTACTGACCACGCACTTCATGGACGAGGCCGAGCGCCTGTGCTCGCGCCTACTGGTGCTGGACCACGGTCGCAAGATCGCCGAGGGCCGGCCGCGCGAACTGATCGCCCAGCACCTGGAGCCCGACGTGGTGGAGGTCTACGGCAACGGCGCGCTGGCGCTGGCCCATGGCGAGGCGCACGCCGCCCTGCGCGCGCTCGCCGCGCGCGTGGAGGTGAGCGGCGAGACCGTGTTCTTCTACACCGCGCAGGCCCTGCCGCTGCTGGCCGCGCTCGGCGAGCACCACCACCTGCGCACCCTGCACCGGCCTGCCAACCTGGAAGACCTCTTTCTCAAGCTCACGGGTCGCCAGATCCGCGAGGACGGCTGACCCATGAGCACCACCCACACCCCCTCCCCCTGGTCCCCACCGCGCCTGTCCATGCGCTGGTGGCCCGTCTTCCTGCGCAACCTGCTGGTCTGGCGCAAGCTCGCCATCCCCAGCCTGGTGGGCAACATCGCCGAGCCGCTGATGTGGCTGGTCGCCTTCGGCTACGGCATGGGCGCGCTGGTGGGCCAGGTCAACCTGGGCACGCCGCAAGGCGGCAGCGTGGCCGTGCCCTACATCCTGTTCCTGGCCAGCGGCAGCATCTGCATGAGCGCGATGAACGCGGCCAGCTTCGAGGCGCTGTACTCGGCCTTCTCGCGCATGCACGTGCAGAAGACCTGGGACGGCATCATGAACGCGCCGGTGAGCCTGGACGACGTGGTGCTGGCGGAAATGCTGTGGGCGGGCTTCAAGGCCCTGTTCACGGTGACGGCCATCCTGGGCGTGATGCTCGCGCTGGGCATCAGCCATTCCCCCAAGCTGCTGCTGGCCTGGCCGGTGCTGCTGGGGGTGGGTATCACGTTCTCGTGCATCGCCCTGGTGTTCAACGCCCTGGCCAAGGGCTATGACTTCTTCACCTACTACTTCACCCTGTTCCTGACCCCCATGATGTTTCTCTCGGGGGTGTTCTTTCCGCGCGAGCAGTTGCCCGGGGTGGTGCGGCAGATCTCGGACTGGCTGCCACTGACCAATGCGGTGGAGCTGGTGCGGCCCCTGTTCATGGACCAGTGGCCCACGCAGGCCTGGCTGCACGGCGGGGTGCTGCTCGCCTACACGGTAGGCGCCTTCTGGCTCGCCCTCGCGCTCACGCGCAAAAGGTTTGCCAAGTAGACCTCAGTGGACGGCGCGCAGCGCAGGCTGGGCGTCGCTGTACAGCTCGCTGCCGGTGTCGATGAAGTCTTCGGCTTCGATCACGGCGTCGAACTCGCGGGCGGCGGTGTCGAAGATCTTGGGAATCAGGGGCTTGTCCAGCGGGCGGCAGATGCGGCTGCGGATGCCGCGCAGGTTGGCGCTGGTCTCCATGGCGCTGATCACGGCTTCCGGATCGAGCATCAGGACGAAGGGGTTGAGGCGGGTGGCGGTGGTGGACATGGGGGGCTCCCTGGGGTGGGTTTGAACGGTGACAAATGGGCTGTCGATGAAACAAACTGTACCGGCGCCCCCCTGGAACGTTAAGTCGGCGCCCCGCCATTCGCGCTGTAGGAACTTCGCTGACAGAGCGTGCGTTGTCCCTACAGGCGGTTCGTGAACTGCATCACGAACGGGGGCCGCGCAGCGCCTCCACGCTGGCGCGCACCACCGACTGCACGCTGCCACTTTCCTTGAACTGGTTGCGCAGGTAGGTCGCGTGGTTGCCCACACGGCCGGCCGTGCGCTCGATCTCGTCCAGCGCCGCGAGCGAATTCAGCGCCACGCCATGGGGCGTGAGGTGGCGCAGCGTGGCGAGGATGTCCTCGCGGATGCTGATCTGCTCGCGCGTCTTGGGGTTGACCATCATGCCGTCCAGGCCGAAGCGGCAGGCCTGGAAACGGTTGTAGGTGTAGACCAGGTAATCGTCTTCTTCCGGCGGCAGCTCGCGCCGCTCCAGCAGGTGGCGGCACAGCGCCTGCAGGTAACACGCCAGCCCCGCCGCGCGCTCCACCGTCAGGGGCGTGTCGCACACGCGCAGTTCGATGGTGCCGTACTCGGGCTTGGGCCGGATGTCCCAGTAGAAGTCCTTCATGGATTTGACCACGCCCGTGCTCTCCATCTTGGTGAAGTAGACGTTGGTGAACTCCTCCCAGCTCAGCACGAAGGGCGCGCGCCCACTGAGCGGGAAGGCGAACACCGAGTTCAGGCGCGCCGAATCGAACAGCGTGTCCACGCCCTGCGAGAACGGCGACGAGGCCGACAGCGCGATGAAGTGCGGCACGTAGCGGTTGAGCGAGTGCAGCAGGAACAGCGCCTCGTCGGCGCTGGCGCAGCCGATGTGCACGTGCTGGCCGAACACGGTGAACTGCTTGGCGAGGTAACCGTACAGGCCCGAAAGCTGCTCGAAGCGCGGCTTGGAGAAGATGCGCTGCTCGAACCAGCGCTGGAACGGGTGCGTGCCGCCGCCCGAGAGCTCGATGTTGAGCCGGTCGCCCGCGCTCACCAGGGTGTCGCGGATCTGCTGCAGCTGCGCGAGCAGGGGGCCGTGTTCGCGCTGCACGTCGGTCGCGATCTCGATCATGCTCTGCGTCATTTCGGGCGTGACCACGCCCGGGAACGGCTTGCGCCGCAGCAGCTCCAGCAGGTCGTTGGCGCTGCTGGACAGATCGAGGTCGTAGGTGTTGACGAGCTGCAGTTCGAGCTCGACGCCCATGGTCAGCGAGTCGGAGGATTTGAAGGCTTCCAAAGGCATGGCTCAACCTTTCGTGACGTGGGTTTCATGCGCGGCCAGCAGCGCGCGCTGCGTGACCACCGGGCCGAGCAATTCCTGCAGCAGCATCATGCCGGCCATGACCGAGAGCACCTCCACCGCGGGTGCGAAACCATACAGGCGGCTCTGCTCGATCAGCAGGATGGCGAAGGCCGACATGGGCGTGAGCGCCAGGCCGGTGAGCAGGCCCTTGCGCTCGGTGATGCCCGAGAGCCGCGCGGCCACGAGGTTGCAGCCGACCTTGGAGGCCGTGCGCACGAGGATGAGCAGCAGGCCCAGCAGCATGCCGGTGCCCACGTCGGCCCAGTCGAGCAGCGAGGCGATGTAGACGAAGAGGAAGATCGACAGCAGGTCGCCGGCGGTGCCGAAGTCGCGCTGCGCGTTGGTCAGGTGCACGCGGCGCTCGCGCGCCACGATACCGAAGGTGAGCGCGGCCAGCAGCGGCGAGAGCTTGAGGCCATAGGCCGCGGTGGTGAGCAGCAGCACCGACAGCGCGAACACCACGGTGACGCCGCGCTCGTGCGTGTTGCGCAGGCGCAGCAGCCAGGGCACGGCCACGCCGAGCAGGCCACCCACGGCCACCGAGGTGCCCACCTGGTGGATGCTGCCGAAGGCCGCAAGCACCAGGTCTCCCGAGGTGCTGAGGTACCAGTAACCCACCACCAGCTTGAGCGCGAGCACGGAGACCATGCAGTTGATGGCGCACAGGTGCAGCACGCGCTCGGTCACCTGGCCGGCGCTGCGCAGCTCGTTGGCCACGCGCACGATGCCAGCCGGCGAGGCCGAAATCGACAGCGCCGCGATGATGAGGCGCAGGTCCGTGGCGAGGTCGAACCAGCCAGTGACCCAGTACATCACCGCGAAGGTGACGATGGACTCGACCACGCCGAGCACCAGCACCCAGGGGTTGTGGCGGAACCAGCGCAGGTTGATGCGGTAGCCCAGCTCGAACAGCACCAGCGAGAGCGCCACGTTGGCCAGGAAGGGCAGGCCCGGCACGTCGGTGGTCAGGCCGGGCAGGTTGACCAGCCCGCCGACCAGCCCCACCGCCACGTAGCTGGTGACGCGCGGGATGTGCCAGACCTCGTGCGCGCGCTCGGCAATGAACCAGGCGAGCAGCAACACCAGGGGCCAGGCAATGGACTGGAGCAGAAAACTGTAATCGGTAAGCATGGGTAAAACTCCTCGGCGAGAGTTTGATGAACGAATGCCGCCACGCGTGTAGGACACGCGCTGAAAACATCAAGACGTCCGGCCATCAGCGAAAGCTGAACGGAGCGCCGCGAACACGGCAACAGGGATGCCTGGTGAGAAGGCGAGAAGCGGTCAAGCCGCGAAACGCTGCGTGAGCTCTTGCAGGTGAAGCTCGTCGAGCACCTGCTGCAAACGCTGCCTGGCGCGCTCCTGCGTGCCATGGCGGTCCGAGCCCATTCTACGGGCCAGAATCAATTCGTTCTTGAGCGAGTGTTCCCACCCCACCAGCTCGGTGACGGTCACGCTGTAACCCTGGGCTTCGAGCTGCAGGCAGCGCAGCACGTTGGTGATCTGGCTGCCGAACTCGCGCGTGTGCAGCGGGTGGCGCCAGAGCTCGGCCAGCGGTGTGCGCGACAGGCTCAGCGCCTTGTGCTTGCGCATCACGCCGGCCACCTCGGCCTGGCAGCACGGCACCAGCACCATGTGGCTGGCCTGCTTGGCCAGGCCGAACTGGATCGCGTCGTCGGTCGCGGTGTCGCAGGCGTGCAGCGCGGTCACCACATCGACCGTGGGCGGCAGCGCCGGGTGGGTGAGCGCCTGTTGCACGGTGGTGGCGAGAAAGTCCATGCGCTCGAAGCCCAGGCGCGCGGCCAGGGCCTGCGATTTCTCCACCAGCTCGGCGCGGGTTTCCACGCCGGTCACGCGGCCCACCGGCTTGTCCTTGAAGAACAGGTCGTACAGGATGAAGCCGAGGTAGGACTTGCCCGCGCCGTGGTCGGCCAACGTCACGTCGCCGCGCGCGGCCAGCACCTCGGCCAGCAGGGGCTCGATGAACTGCACGAGGTGATACACCTGTTTGAGCTTGCGCCGCGTATCCTGGTTGAGCTTGCCCTCGCGCGTGAGGATGTGCAGTTCCTGGAGCAGCGCGACGGACTGGCCGGGCCGCAGTTCGGGCAGCTGCTCTTGCAGCGTGGGCGTGGGCCGCGCATTCGCCTTGTGTTTCGACATGCGCCGATCATAGGTGAGCCCCTTTGGCCTCATGGCCAGCAGCGACAATCGCGCATGATTTCCAACAACGACAGCAGCAGCCACCCCTACAGCACCCTCACACCCGACGTGGTGCAGGACGCGCTGGCCCACATCGGCCTGTGGGGGGACGGGCGCCTGAGCGCGCTCAACAGTTTCGAGAACCGCGTGTACCAGATCCATCTGGAGGCGCCGGTGGAGGGGGTGGATCAGGTGGTGGCGAAGTTCTACCGGCCCGGGCGCTGGAGCGATGCGCAGATCGCCGAGGAGCATGCTTTTGCCGAGGAGCTGGTGGCGGCCGAGATTCCGGCGGTGCCGCCGCTGCGCGTGCAGGGCGAGACGCTGCACCACTTCGGCGGCTTCACGTTCGCGGTGAGCCCGCGCCGGGGTGGGCGCCGGCCCGAGCTCGACAATTTCGAGGTGCTGGAGTGGATCGGCCGTTTTCTCGCCCGCATCCACACCGTGGGCGCGCAGCGGCCGTTTGCGGTGCGCCCGGCGCTGGATGCCGCGGCCTTCGCGCACGAGCCGCGCGACTGGCTGGTGGCGCATGCGGCGATCGCGCCCGAGGTGCGTGGTGCCTGGGCTTCTGCGCTGGAGGAGGCGCTGGCCCTGATCGAGGCGCACCCGGTGCTGCGGGCGGGCGCGGTGGTGGACGAGGACGGCATTCAGCGCATCCGCCTGCACGGGGATTGCCACCCGGGCAACATTCTCTGGACGCCCGAGGGCCAGCCGGGCGCGGGGCCGCATTTCGTGGACCTGGACGATGCGCGCATGGGGCCGGCGGTGCAGGATCTGTGGATGTTGCTGTCGGGCGATCGGCGTCAGCAGATGCAGCAGCTGGGGGCGCTGGTGGACGGCTATGAACAGTTCCGGCCGTTCGATCGCCGTGAGTTGGCGCTGATCGAGCCTCTGCGGACTTTGCGCCTGATCCACTACAGCGCCTGGGTCGCTCGGCGGTGGGACGATCCCGCTTTTCCGATCAACTTTCCCTGGTTCGGCAGCCGGGACTATTGGCAGGGACAGGTGGACATGCTGGTGGAGCAGATCGAGGAGATGCAGGGTGAGCCTTTGATGGCCTGAGTCCTGTTTCTGTTTGAGACCTCGCGGGGGCCGGTGGCGGTGCCCGCGTTCTCCGGCCCTGCTCGCGGGCGTCTGCCTGGGTTCGCCACCACCCTCTCGTCAACACCGCATGCAGTCATCCAGCGCGAGGGCAACCGCGAATGGGGGCCTGCGCCCGCGGACACCGCCACCGTCCTGCAAACCAAGTAGGCGCACCAAGGCTGGTGTGCCGGCACCTCGCTGGGGTGGATGGCGTGGGTGCGCGGGCGCAGGCCCCCATTCGCGGTTGCCACAGAAAGTGCGCACCAGTCGCCTTGTTGACGAAGCGGTGCGGGCGCGCCCGCGCAGACACCCGCGAGCAGGGCCGGAGAACGCGCACCCACGCCAGCCACCCTCGCACCATGTCACCCCAATGAAAGCCCCCAACCCCAAAATGGTTGCTCAAAATTAAATTGCACACAATACAAACAACCCATACAGTACCACCCCATGAAGACCGAAAGCCTCCCCAGCGACCAAGCCCTCAAGCTCGACCACCAGTTGTGCTTCGCGCTCTACTCCGCCTCGCTGGCGATGACCAAGCTCTACAAGCCCCTGCTCGAAGAGATGGGCCTCACCTACCCCCAATACCTCGCCATGCTCGTGCTGTGGGAAAACGACGGCGTCACCGTCTCCGAACTCGGTGACCGCCTCTACCTCGACTCCGGCACCCTCACCCCCCTGCTCAAGCGGCTCGAAACCGCCGACCTCGTGACCCGCCTGCGCGACGTGCAGGACGAACGCCGCGTGCTCATCCGCCTCACCGCCGCCGGCCGCAAACTCAAGGCCCGCGCCGCGCGCATCCCCGGCTGCGTGCTGCAAGCCACGCAATGCGACGTGTCCGAAGTGATGGCGCTCACGCAGCAGGTGCAAACCCTGCGCGACCGCCTCACCGCCTGATCATTCCCTTTCACCCACCCCCAGCTTCCACCCGAAGCCCTTCAACCTCAGGAGCCACACCATGCCCACCTCCCTCGACAAAGTTCTCTACACCGCCCGCGCCCACACCACCGGCGGCCGCGACGGCGCCTCGCGCAGCGACGACGGCCTGCTCGACGTCAAGCTCTCCCCGCCCAAGGCCATGGGCGGCGCCGGCAACGCCACCAACCCCGAACAGCTCTTCGCCGCTGGTTACTCCGCCTGCTTCATGGGCGCGCTCAAGCACGTCGCCGGCATGAAGAAAGTGGCCGTGCCCGCCGACGCCTCCATCGACGCCGAAGTGGACATCGGCCCGATCCCCGCCGGCTTCGGCATCGCCGCGCGCCTGGCCGTGAGCCTGCCCGGCGTGGACCGTGCCGTGGCCCAGGACCTGGTGGACACCGCCCACAAGGTGTGCCCCTACTCCAACGCCACCCGCGGCAACATCGACGTGACCATCACGCTGAAGTAAGCCCTTCCCTGGCACCCAGCAAAAAAGCCCACCGGTTCGCACCGGTGGGCTTTTTTTCTGATGCTTTTCGCGGCGCTCAGTTGCGGTCGTGCGGATCGTGGATCACCGTGCTGGTGCCCACCCCCACGCCCACGCTGGCCCCACTGTTGCCGATGCGCGTGCTCGTCCCCACCCCCCCGCCCGCACAGACCAGGCCCCCC